>JAQBOT010000271.1 GCA_028287885.1 Pedobacter sp. | reverse complement strand
TGTAGAAGTAGTTGTAGTCGACGTTGAAGTCGAATGTCTCGTTCCTGACGTAACGGCAGGTGCTTCTGCTGCTCTTCTTTCTTCAGCAAGCATCATTACACGCTTCTCTTCTGCTTGTTGAGCTATTTTTTCCTTCTTAGCGACGTCTACTCTTTTAAAACTGTCCAGCCTAATGCTGTCTTTTACGGCTTTTATAGCAACTTGTTGCTCTGCTTTCGCTGCTGCCTCCTCTTTGGCTTTGTTTCCACAAGAAGACATAACGACTGCAACAAACATAATGGCGATTAATTTTTTCATGATTCAAGAATTAAAATTGTTTCTTAATTCTATACTAGAGAAAATTGTGCCAAAAATAATTGTCTTTATTTATTCATTATCGGCGATGAGTCAAAAGGTTCCTCTAAATGATCAGAATCATCTTTACTGTTGTCAGACGCGATATCGTTGTCCATATTGTACTTTCTTTCCGGACTATCGTTGTCGGACGAGCGATCTGCATCCAGGCCAAGGTTTGCTGGAAGATCCTCAATAAATTCTTCCTCACCTTCTAAAAACTTCTTTTTGTCAGGTATAGGGTTTTCAAAACTTTCGTTAGTATTTGCAGGGTTTGACATGACGTTTTCTTTTATAATTAAACACCTAAAGGAGACATAGGTTTACAGTTACTTTTACTTTCCGCCTTTTCTGTTGTTAATCTTATTCGATGAAAAACCAAGTATATGTTTCAGATGTTGGATATTAATTTTCTATTCATTATTTTCACAAAAATTATATACAAAAGTAGTATGCGTACAACAGGAAAAGTTAAATGGTTTAATTCTGCAAAAGGTTTTGGTTTCATTACTCCAGAACAGGGAGGTAAAGATATCTTTGTTCACTTCTCTGCAATCTCAGGAGATTCTTTCAGAGAATTGAGTGAAGGTGATAGCGTTGAGTTCGAATTGAATGACGGAAAGAAAGGCCCTGAAGCCGCTAATGTAACAGTTCTTTAATCTCTTACATTATAAAAAATTGAAAGGGTTGGCCTAGGCTTACCCTTTTTTATTTTCAAAGAATAATTACACATGGAACTAACGATTTGGAGTGCTGCAGAACAGGTTACGGGCAGTATGCATTTGCTAAAGATTGAAAATTATAGCATTCTTATTGACTGTGGTCTGGATTACGAAAAAGGCACCTATCAGGAGGAGAATCAATATTTTCCATTTGACCCAGCGGACATCGATGTAGTAATATTAACCCACGCACATATAGACCATTCGGGAAACCTTCCTACACTGGTAAGATTGGGATTTGCCGGACAAATCTTGTCTACCCCCCCTACAGCAGATCTTACTGAGTTATTATTGATGGATTCGGTGAACATTTTCCTTTCTAAGCAGAAGCGACGTGGTAAAGGTAAGCGCCATAGTTCGGGCCCCGCTCCGCTTTATTTGCAAAAGCATGTAATGGATACCATGGACAGGTTTGTTACCATCGCTTTTCATAAAGAATTTACAATTAATGAAAATATAAGTTTCAGCTTTATACCGGTTGGTCACTTATTGGGTGCTGCAGCAGCCGTAATAAAGGTTAATGATGAGGGCACAGAGAAAAGTATAGCCTTTACAGGTGATATCGGCAGAAAGAATTATCCGGTACTTACAGATCCTGAACCTATTCCACAGGTAGACTTCTTAGTTTCCGAGTCCACATATGGCGGTAAATTCCATACCACAAACACAACCCTCGAAGAAAAACTGATTGCAACAATACGTGAGACTTGCATAAACTCTCCCGGGCGCTTAATTATCCCTTCTTTTAGTATAGGGAGAACACAGGCATTGGTCTTTTCCCTAAACAAGATCTTCAGTAATGGAAAGTTACCGAAAGTTCAGATTTTTGTAGACAGTCCGCTTGCGACATTTGCAACAGATATTTACAGAAAATACCATTACCTCGTGAATGATGAAGCAAAAGAGTTCTATAAAATGAAAGGTGATGAGTTTGAGTTTGAAGAACTTGCCTATGTGAATGATAAGAAAGAGAGTATCTCCATTTCAAACTATCATGAGCCCTGCATCATCATTTCCTCAGCAGGTATGTTGGAAGGTGGCCGAATTCAGGATCACCTCTTTCACAACATCCAAAATTACTATTGCACAATCCTATTTATCGGTTATTGTGCTAAAGGCACATTAGGTAATCGCCTCTTAAGAGGTGACCCAATTGTTAACCTCCGTGGTCGTGAACTCATGGTTTATGCTGGTATCAAACAAACGGATTTACTTAGCGGACACGGAGATCACAATGACCTTGTTGATAATGTTAAACATCAAGATTCGACTAAATTAAAGAAAGTATTTCTAGTACATGGCGAACAAAGTAGCTTGGTTCACTTGGCGGAAGCCTTAGAAACCGAAGGCTATTCAACTCAGGTTGCCAAAAAAGGAGAGACATACCAGCTTTAATATACAGGCAACTCCATGTTTTTTAATAGAGGAGGTAACCTGTTGCCCTATAAAGCCAACTGCTGTTCTTCAATACAGGGAATGACCTGTTCTTCTATACAGCCAACAGCTGTTCTTCAAAACCCATATATAACCCTCCTAAAGTGAGATAGAGTGTCCATTTTTGTCAAAAGTGCCTTGATTGTACTATTTTAAATACACCTTAAAGCAGCTAGCAAAGAAAACGCAGCATTCAAATTAAAATGCAGAATACTTTTTAATAGCTTAATTGTCAACGTCTTATTAAATTAAACTATGGAATTAAAGAGTTGGCAGGGTTATTACTTATAGCGTAACAGAAAAGATTAAGATTATACAATATCTAAACTGTTAAAGAAATGAATTCAAAAATTACAAAATCAGCGATGATTTTATCCTTAGTAGGATTATCATCCGGACTATTCGCACAGGACATCACACCTGATACAACACAACGTTTTTCAAAG
The DNA here is from genome assembly GCA_028287885.1 of Pedobacter sp. Lineage (GTDB taxonomy): Bacteria > Bacteroidota > Bacteroidia > Sphingobacteriales > Sphingobacteriaceae > Pedobacter. The sequence goes on along the minus strand of JAQBOT010000271.1, from coordinate 7,409 downwards.
AAAGATTTCAGAACATGGTCAATCGGCTTAAATGGCGGTATGTTAACCCATTATACTCCATTTAACAACAGAAACAATGGCGACTTCAATACTCCACAAGAAGCTTGGGGTTACGGTGGTTACATTAAAAAGCAAATTTTACCAGGTTTTGGTGTTCAAGCAGATTTCCTTGCTGGAAAAGTTAAAGGTTACAACTCTTCAACATCCACAACTGGACCAGAGGCAAGTTTCTTAACCCGTATCGACTGGTCAGCAGCTGTAAAAGCTAACTTTACTTTAGCTAATTTAAGCTTGAACCACAAAAACAGCGTATTATCTCCTTACTTCACAGCAGGTGCAGGTTACATGTCATCAAGTGCAAGCACTACTGGTATTACCGCAGGCGGAGCATTACTAGCAGGAACACCTTACAATGAAAACTGGTTCATACCAATTGGTGCAGGCTTGAAATTCGGTCTGTCTAATACAGTAAACCTAGACTTTGGTTATGACGTGAATTTCATGAAAACCAACAACTTCGATGGTGCTGCAACAGCTGCTAACGACAGATTCTCTTACGCACATGCTGGTATTGAGATCTCTTTAGGTAAAAAATCTTCTCCTCAATTATCAAACTACAGCGCATTAGCTGCCCTTCGTGAGCAAACTGCAGCCGAAAGCGACGAGTTAAGAAGAGCATTATCTACACAAGAACAAAATGCATTACGTGATCAACAAAAGTATGCCGAAGAAATGGGCGATACAGATGGAGATGGTGTAGCAAACAAATTTGATAAATGTCCTGGAACAACAAAAGGTTCTGTAGTTGATGGAGCCGGATGTCCACTAAGAACACCTGCTCCCGTTGTAAGAGAACGCGTAATTGTAACAGAAGCTGACCGTAAGGTTGTTGATGAAGCCATCAAAAATCTTGAATTTGACTTAGGTAAAGCAACAATCCGTTCAGTATCATACCCAACATTAGACCGTGTAGCTGAACTATTGGTTCAGAAAAACTTCAGCTTGAAATTAGCGGGTCACACAGACAACACAGGTTCTATGGCATTGAACTTAAGATTGTCTAAAGACAGAGCTGAATCAATCAAAGCATATTTGGTTTCTAAAGGTGCAAATGCTTCAAGAATTGAAGCAACAGGTTACGGACCGAATCAACCAATAGCAAGCAATAGTACTGCTCAAGGTCGTCAGAAAAACAGACGCGTAGAGTTCTCATTGTTTTAATAAACAAAGTAATTACTGAAAAAGCCGATCACCTTATATGGTGATCGGCTTTTTTCATGTAAGCAGAGTTGGTCGGTATGTTTTACCTCAAAAACGATTTAAACCTGCTTGACAGTACAGCTGTCATTCCTTTCAAAAAAGCCCAGGGCTTTAAACTAGCAATTACTGAGACATCCTCTAGAAGCATGCTTTCTGCATCTAAAAATGCGAATATAGTAGACGCTTTGCTGCGCATAAATAAGTCTTCAAAAATTTTATTTCCTTTGTACTCACCTGAATTTAACACATTTAATAGGCAGGAATCATAGATTTTATGCTTTAGGCTGATGTTTTCAGAATGAAAAAATGGATTTCCATTAGCCGACCAACATGTCAAAATAGAACTAATGGTTTTTTGCATATTGGTAAAAGTATAACCAGTCGCTCCTCTTGTATCCCCCCCGGCTGACCCAATGTTTATTATGTTCCCCTGAAACCTCGGGAATATATGATCTGTCATAGGAATAACTCCATATTCATGTTCTGCAACCTCGTATTCTCTCACTTTTAGTACATCCCGCAGATAGGTACTCAACTTTTCGTCATACTCACGTTCAGCTATTACAGTTTTGGAAAAAATAGTATACTCCACAAATACCGCATTTGCAGCCATTGGTAGCGTGTAAAAAAATGAAGTTCCATGTTCCTGACTGGTACGGAAATCCATTAAGTATGCCTCTTCAGGATTTAACACCGGTTGCGACGTCTTAATAAGCAGCCCTTTAAAATGTTGAAGAAAATATTGGGTTTCAGCCTCCAGCCTTGGCTTCGTATAAATGGAGTTAAACAAATAGGTGGAGGTCAAACTATGACTTGCCGTATCTAAAAAACACTGCACATCTTCGGTAGTAATCGTTAATATCTCATCATCAATGAAACTGATGTTTTTGCATCCCATTAAATAAGCCCGACAGTGTGTATAAAAGTCCTGGCTCTTAATCGTGTGATAGGAGTATCCATTCAAATCCAAATCTTTACGAACGCCGGAATTGGTAAAAAAAGACAAGTTGTTCCAGCTTTTACAGATCAAGTGATCAAAGGGACCTGTAGATCGCTTCCAAAAGGACCAGTTTTTTGTTGGCCGATCGCTTGTTGTGCATTTGTCGACAACGATTATCGTAAGATCTTTCCAATGCCCAGCTTGCATAGCCCGGTAAAGAAGGCTGAAACCAGCAAGTCCGGCTCCTGCAATTATAATATCGCAACTCCGGGACTTCTTTAAACCACCCTCCATACCGTATCCAGAAACCATTGTTTAGAATCGAAGAAGTGCTCAACGATTGTAAATCCAGCTTCTCGCGCCATTCCGTTAATTTCTTCCAAACTGTACTTCTGGCTTATTTCCATATAAATGTATTCATCCTGATCAAAATGAAATTTATTTCCAGAGATTATCACTTCTTGAGGCTTTAAGCTAATTAAGAAGCTTTTACATGCCCCTGTAGCGGGATCGTAGCTTGCATAATGTTCGAACTTCGATACATCAAAGTTTCCATCCAACTCTTTGTTGATCCGGGTTAACAAATTCAAGTTGAAAGCCTTTGTCAGTCCGCCAGAATCACTGTACGCTGCACGAATCACAGCAGGATTTTTCTTTAAATCGAAGCCCAACAATACCAGATCGCCCTTTTGAAGGGATGTCGCCAACTTCTTACAGAAAACAAGCGCTTGATCAGGTGGCATATTTCCGATATTACCACCAAGAAATAACACCGCTTTATGATTCGTTGAGCGTCTATTTGCTTCATCAACCATTTCGAAATACTCACCGTGTAATCCCTCGACAATAAGTCCGGGAATCTTTGAGGACAAGCTTGAATTCAGGTATTCAATGATATTGGCAGAGATATCAACTGGCATGTAGGTCATTTGTAGCCCTTGTGCAACCAGTTCTTTAAGAACAAAAGTTGTTTTTGTCGCATCACCGGCGCCAAGTTCTAAGAGATCAAAGCAGTCAAATCCATTTCTTAATGTCCTTGCAATTACTTCTGCCTTGCTTTCTAAGATTTCCGCTTCACATGTAGTAGGATAATATTCATTGCAGTTCATTATCTCTTGAAAGAGCTTATCGCCCACCTCATCATAAAAATACTTCGATCGTAGGGACTTAGGCTTAGCTCCGAGATCCTGAAGCACCTCCGTTAAAAAGTTGTTCATATCACTTTGCTAGTCTTATTCCACTGAACATCCAATTTAAATCCGCATGAAAAAAGTTTCTATAACTTGGTCGGCTATGCTGGGCCGGAGTCGCGATTGAGGCTCCTCTTAATACCTTTTGGTTCACCATAAATTTTCCATTATACTCACCGATGGCACCTTCCGCTCTTGTAAAGCCAGGATATGGAAGATATGCACTTTCGGTCCACTCCCACAACTCTCCCCAGTTCATTTTCCCGCTCATTGCCTCCCATTCGAATTCCGTGGGAAGCCGGCATCCGCACCATTGCGCATAAGCAGACGCTTCGTAATAGGATACGTGGGACACAGGATCATCAGCTTTCAATAACTCCAGTCCCGACAAACCATATCTCCACCATTTTCCATCTATTTTGTGCCAATAACATGGAGATTTTACTTTATTGTTCTTAACCCAGTCCCAGCCCTCGGCATGCCAATACCTGAAATCTTCATATCCCCCTGCTTCCATAAAAGCCAGGTAAGCTCCATTTGTAACCAAGCCGGCGGCTATACTTCCCTCCTGCAAATAAACTTTGTGCCTGTTTAGTTCATTGTCGAAACAAAAGCCTTCACCTCTATGCCCAATCTCATAAATACCTTCTTGAATATCAATCCAGGCATCAGATTGCATTTTTAAATGACCTTCAATGTTATGATCCGCATATTTCGGAAATAAGGGGTTATGACCGAGAATGTACTTGATGTCATACCACAAAAGCTCCTGATGTTGTTGTTCGTGATTTAAGCCGAGTTCTAAAAGCACCGAGACTGTCTCTGGAATATCCTGCTGCAGGTAGATTTGCATTGCTTCATCTACATATCGACGGTACCGATAAACTTCATCTACGGTGGGTCTGCTTAAATTACCTCTGTCTGTCCGGATTACCCTTGCACCTAAGGTCTCATAATAACTGTTGAATACGAAGTGGTAGTCTAAATTATACGGAATGTAGTTTTCCAGATAAGTGGTAAGGATGAATGTTTCAAAAAACCAGGTTGTATGTCCCAGGTGCCATTTTGGGGGGCTAACATCAGCTACGGGTTGTACCACATAGTCTTCTTTTTCAAGTGAAGAACAGATGGCTTCACTATGGGACCTGACCCTCTTGTATTGATGAAGAAGGGTTTCATTGCCTTCTAAAATTGCATCAATTCTTTCCATAGGTAATGATCTTAAACGGCGCGATTGATTTCTTCGGTATTTATAGACCTTCTTCCCAACCTGCTCAATTATAAAAATAGGTTTAATTTGGTAAAAAGCCGATTAATGGTAAGAAAAATAATTTCCTGTGGTAGCGCCTACACCCATCTCAAAACAAAAAATCTGTCCTTTGGTTATTTGAACATGGATCCATTTAACATTAAAATATTAATAAAAGATCAACCGCTTACCTTAACGATATTGCCTGTAGACAAAGAACTTTTTAAGGTTGTTTACTTTGGAAGCATCCTGGGCGCCGTTCGTAAAGAAACCAATGGCGCAGCATGGAGAGGTGTTCCAGCTGAAGAATTGACAGCTGGAGATCTTCCCTTTCACCAGAAAGATGAAAGTAATGACAATCCTAATCTCGAGCTAGATGCGAAAACAATCGAGCAAATTGGACAAGCAATTGAAACAGAACTGACGAACGATCTCGCAAGCTAAATTCGGGTGAATAAAAAACCCTTAACTGGCTATGGTCTGACCCCAATAGTTTGGAGACATTGCAAAGGTTAAGGGTCTTTTTATTTAAGGCAATGACTATTAGATCGTCAATCTACTAAACAGTTAATCTGCTGGCCTTTAGATTTAAAACAGGGTATTTTACTTTCAAGTACTCGAACAAGCCGAACATGATCGCGGAGTATCCCAATGTGCCATCAAGGAATCGAACTTCAAATGGAATGGCGTTAACCAGTACAGTAGAAAACCCCGCCATTGTTTGCGGATACATCGCAGACCCGTACCAAACTCCGAAATCTGTTACTATCCAATGAATAAACACCGTTACAAACGTTGCAAGAATAACATTAATGATATTCACATTTCTAAGGATAATTTTGCCAACCAAAACCATCAATGCAAATGCCGCATAAATAAGGTACCAGCCTTCATACAAAAAACCACTATTAAAGCTTTTATAAACTGTCAAAGATAAAATTAGGTCACTTAGAAATAAGGTAAGCAAAGGAAGGCTGAAAGCTTTGCTGTTGCTGTTGAAATACGCACCGCCAAACAGTGCTATAGCGCCGACAGCAGAAAAATTAGCCAGTATATTAACGTCTCCCACCATTGGTATCAGAGCTCTAAAGAGGCCAGTTACCAGGATAAAAATTAATACGGTTATTGTACGCGGGTTGAATTTAATGTTCGACATTTTGATTTTTGGTTATTTAATACAAAACTATTGATTTTTATCTGAAATTAAAATTCACACCAGCGTTCACATTAAATCCCATGCTGTTGTATCCATAATATTCAGTGTACTTTTCGTTTAGAATATTCTTTAAATCTGCAAACACCCTCAAACTGCGGCCCGCAAAGGCGTACTCTCCATAAACATCAACGAGTTTAAACGAAGGAAGTGTGACTACACGGGGATTGTTAAAATCAAAATCTCCATCGCTGCGCTTGCCCAGGTATTTAAAATTGGAACTTACAAACAGATTTTTAGTCGCCTGCAAGCCGGCATTGACACCTATCGTGTGCTTTGGCCTTCTAAACAAGGTATTTTCCATGGCATTGTTCACGAAATTGAACTCGGTTCCGGTTACATAGCTATAAAAGCCTTTGATGTTTATTTTGCTAAATTTAACCGCTGGCTCCAGCTCGAAACCTTTTGCCTGCTGACTAAGCTGATTCACATAGCCTACGTTGCCATATACTATTGCATTCGTTAAGTCTCTTTTGAAGCCTGCAAGCCTTATTGAAAATTTCTCATCAGCCAAGCTCAGATTTAAGCCAGCTTCATAGTTCTTCGATTTCTCAGGCCGAAGGTTCAAATTCGCACCATACAAACCGAACAGCATGTCGAGGGTCGGAGCCTTGAAGTTTGTGGAAAGTGTACCAAAAAGCTTCAATCCTTTAAGTAAATTGATCGAAGGTGTAACGCTATAGGTATAGTTGTCTCCATATTGTTTGTGTTTATTGTACCGGCCGCCAACTTCAAGATTAAAGATCCCGGCGTCATGCAAGAATAAGGAAGTATAGGTACTGAAAAGATTGGTCGTGGCATTGTAGCTTCCCTGGAGTGAGGTGACCCGATTGTCGGCACCCACAAGCAAACTCAAATTCGAACTTAGGTTTTGGTTATAGAACAAGTCGAACACGTTCATCTTTCCTTGCGACAAACTTGTCCCATACTGATTCTGTGAATTATTAAACGTGTTTTCGTAGCTGTAATTTAGATTTATTTTGCCGCCTGTAAAGGCAAATTGGGTATTCAAGCCACCATTGAAATGTTTTAGTTTGTAATTGTTGCTGTTATTGTCTTCAAATGCATTTGCATCAAAGTCATAGTGTCCATAAAAGTATCGAAGGAACGGACTGATACTAAATTGCTTGCTGGCCTGTAAAGAGAAGTTTGCATTAACTGCCGCAGTCTTATTGCCATCTTTATCAAAAATCGCGGAACTACCCTCCGGGTTGGCGGCTTCCGAAATTCCTTGTGTTTTACCCTGAGTATACCCAATATTGTAAGAGAAATTATCTACGTGGCTGTTAATTCCAATAGTTCCCTTATAAGTATCATAACTGCCTGCGCTTGCTGACCCGAATACGCTGTTTCCACTTTGTGAGCCTTTTTTAGTTATGATATTGATAACACCTCCAATTGCGTCAGAGCCGTAAATTGTAGATTGCCCGCCTTTCAAAATCTCTATACGATCAATTTGATCAATCCCGAACATTCTTAAATCAAAGGAAGAACCTACGCCTGAGGGATTCCCCACAAGTATACCATCAATCAGAACAACGGCATAGGCACTACCTG
>JAQBOT010000120.1 GCA_028287885.1 Pedobacter sp. | reverse complement strand
AAACGGCGCAATGTATAGCGAAATTAAAAATGAAATATTGGAAGTGCTAACCAGACTTGAACCTCTCATTGAAGTAAAGAGCCGGTATTAACACCGACTAATCGATTTCGAAGCGCTCCATTTTACTATACAAGGTTTTCCGGTCAATGTTCAGCAGCTTCGCCGCTTGAGACTTGTTGTATTTAACCTTTACTAGGGTTTCCTGAATCAAAGCCTTCTCATTAGCCTCGTTGATTGCCTTTAAGTTCGAGCCGCTTGGCTTAGGTGCCTGATGGATGGCCAGCATCATTTCATCCGGCAGCGCTTCTATCCCTGCATTTTCCCCCGGGCTAAGTAAAACCATTCGCTTGATAACGTTTTTCAGTTCTCGAAGGTTCCCTGGCCAATCGTACTGGTTCAAGATCTGTTTAGCTTCTTCGGAAATCTTTTTTACCTGCCGCCCAAGTTCCTTGTTTGAAAGTTCAACAAAATGATTGATGAACAGGTCTAGATCTTTGCCGCGGTTGCGCAATGCTGGAAGTTGGATCTTAAACTCATTAATTCTATGATAGAGATCTTCCCGAAAACTGCCGTTTGTAACCGAGGTAAGCAAATCGTCGTTCGTGGCTGCAACAATACGTACGTCTACAGGAATTGTTCTTGTACTTCCAATAGGCTGTACTACACGTTCCTGTAAGGCACGAAGTAACTTCACCTGAACCTCATAACTTAAATTGCCTATTTCGTCCAGGAACAGAGTTCCACCGTTGGCAGCTTCAAACTGTCCTTTTTTATCGGTTAAAGCACCGGTAAATGCACCCTTTACATGGCCAAAGAGTTCGCTTGCAGCAAGTTCTTTAGATAATGCTCCACAATCAATCGCCACAAAAGGCTGACTTGCTCTTTTACTCTGTTGATGCAAGGTGCGTGCAGCGTATTCTTTCCCTGTGCCACTTTCTCCCTGAATAATAACCGAGATGTCTGTTGGAGCTACCAGAGCGATATGTTCGTATAGTTTATCTGCAGAAGGGCTGTTCCCTTTAATGGTGTCTGCATGCTGAATGGTACGTTCCTTGGTTCCTTTACTACCAAGATTAAGTCCATTGTCAATAATCATCAGCAATTCATCCGGGTTCACCGGCTTTGTTATGTAATCGAAAGCACCAAGTCTGATTGATCTTACAGCTGTTCTAACATCGTTAAAGCTCGTCATGATAACTACCGGGGTATTCAAACCTTTATCCTTCGCAGTTGCGAGTACATCCAACCCAGTACCATCAGGCAGTCGATAATCTACCAACAATAGGTCAAAAGATTGTTGATCCAGAAGTTTCAGCGCATCTTTTACCTTGTAGGCAACTACAGGTTCATATTTATGCTTCTTAAAAAATCCTTCAAGTAACTGGGAAAATGTTAAGTCATCTTCCAGAATCAGTATTTTCGCCATTTTTTAATTGTTAGAATATAGCAAAAATACAAAAGCCGGAGGACTTCCGGCTTCTATAAGGTATTAATGTTATAATATGGGGATGTTTATTCTACTACGACGCCATCTTTGGCAATTTTTAAAGATGCGGTTTGTCCTTCTTTGTTGCTTATCTCTACTTCATACCACTCGTCTTTGTTGGCAGCAGTAACTAAATAAGCGGAACTGGGTGTATAGGTCTTGTATTTGTCAGATTTTAATGCCGTTTTCACAGCTTCTGGCAGTGCATCTACTTTAACCGGCGTCTTCGTTGTACTATCCTGTTGAATAGAAACCGTAGTTAACTTAACCGTGTTTGCTTTCACTGTAGTTAAACCTGCAAATGCCAAGAATGCTGCTGATAAAAAAATTCTTTTCACTGTTTTAGTTTAGTTTTCGCTTAAGGCGATATTAAATGCTAATGCATAACTGTGCCATTGCGCCGAAAAACACATAAACTACTAAGAATCAATAAATTAAGAAATGTTCTTGTTTTTAGCGCTGTAGAGAACTGCTACAGTTTGAGGGGAAGTTCTTTTAAGAAGCGATGGTTTTTGTAGTTCTGCTCACTGCGTATTCTTTAACGGCTTTGATGATCGAGTTTGAATCAAATCCGCAAAGTGCCCAGAGTTCTGCCTGCTCACCGTGCTCCACTACTTCATCAGCAATGCCCAATCTAATCACTCTCGATTGATACTGATTATCGACCATAAATTCTAGAACTGCAGAGCCCATACCACCTTGTAAGCAGCCGTCTTCAACGGTTATTACCGTAGCATAACGCTTAAACACTTCATGCAACAAGGCTTCATCCAGCGGTTTTACAAAACGCAGATCATAATGTGCCGGGTGTATGCCTTCGCTGTTTAACTCACGGCAAGCTTCAACCGCAAAGTTTCCAACATGCCCTATAGTTAACAATGCGACATCTTCTCCATCGCATATTTTTCTGCCTTTACCAATCGCAATAGCTTTAAACGGCCGCTTCCAATCCGGCATTACTCCATTTCCCCTCGGATAACGGATAGAAAATGGGCCCTGATTTTCTAGCTGCGCAGTATACATCAAATTGCGAAGTTCTTCTTCGTTCATTGGGGCAGCGACTGTCATGTTCGGAATACAGCGCATAAATGCCATATCGTAAGCACCATGATGCGTTGCACCGTCAGATCCAGCAAGTCCTGCTCTGTCCAGGCAAAAAATTACATTTAGATTTTGTATCGCTACATCATGGATCACCTGATCATAGGCACGTTGCATGAAGCTCGAGTAGATGTTACAAAAGGGTACAAGCCCCTGAGTAGCTAAGCCAGCAGAAAAAGTTACTGCATGTTGTTCAGCAATACCCACATCAAAGGCACGGTTTGGCATAGCCTTCATCATGATGTTCATGGAAGAGCCTGACGGCATGGCCGGCGTGATGCCCACGATGTTCTTATTCAATTCTGCAAGCTCAACCAGGGTATGTCCAAACACGTCCTGGTATTTTGGCGGCTGCGGTTTATCTGGCGTTGAACGTTTGATCTCGCCTGTAATTTTATCAAATAGGCCAGGAGCATGCCATTTCGTTTGATCCTTTTCCGCCAGTGCAAAGCCTTTACCCTTAACAGTAATGCAATGTAGAAGCTTAGGGCCAGGAATATCTTTTAGGTCTCTAATGATTGAAGCAAGCTTCTTTACATCGTGCCCATCTACCGGACCAAAATACCGAAAATTTAAAGCCTCGAATAGATTGCTTTGTTTAAGTAGCGTCCCTTTAATGCTTTTCTCAATCTTCTTTACGAAATTATGGGCGTTCGGCCCTAGCTCCGAAAGCTTGATAAGTACCGCTGATATATCATCGCGAAAGCGGTTGTATGATTTTGAGGTACTGATGCTGGTTAAATATTCTTTCAGTGCACCCACATTTGGATCTATGGACATGCAGTTGTCGTTCAGAATCACAAGAAGATTTGAATTTTCAATCCCCGCATGGTTCAAACCTTCAAAGGCTAGTCCGCCGGTCAATGCACCATCGCCAATCACAGCAACATGCTGGCGATCCTTTTCTCCTTTATAATGGGAAGCAACTGCCATTCCCAGTGCTGCGGATATGGATGTAGAGGAGTGCCCTACACCGAATGTGTCATATTCGCTTTCACTGATCTTTGGAAAACCACTAATCCCATTTATTACACGATTTGTATGAAATACAGACTTTCTGCCGGTCAAAATCTTATGTCCGTAAGCCTGATGACCTACATCCCATACCAGCCTGTCGTACGGTGTGTCCAATACGTAATGCAAGGCAACGGTTAATTCTACCACCCCGAGGCTTGCGCCAAAATGCCCCCCGTTAACACTAACAACATCAATGATGTACTGGCGCAATTCCTGACTGATTTGTTCTAAATCATCGTCATTATACCGCTTTAAGTCAGCGGGGAAGTTGATATGTGGCAATAATGGATGGGTAGGTTCTTCCATGCAGTTTTATAGAAAAGATGTCCAAAGTTCGACATTTTGTTTAATATAATGGAAACTAATTCATTAATAGAACCCTTTTACATCCTCTAATAATCGTAAAAATCCGTAATTTTACCAAAAATTAGTTCTATAAATGGAAAAAGATACGTTGATTTTTGATTTGATTAACAGGGAATTGAGTCGTCAGGAAAATGGACTTGAGTTAATTGCTTCAGAAAATTTTGTAAGTAAGCAGGTGATGGAAGCAGCCGGTTCGGTGCTCACAAATAAATACGCTGAAGGGTTGCCGGGCAAACGTTACTACGGTGGTTGCCAGGTTGTAGATGAAGTAGAAAACATTGCAATCGCGCGCGCAAAGCAATTGTTTGGTGCAGAATGGGTTAATGTGCAGCCGCATTCAGGCGCACAAGCAAACGCAGCAGTAATGCTTGCGGTTCTTAAACCTGGCGATAAGATATTAGGTTTCGACCTTTCCCATGGCGGCCATTTAACACACGGCTCACCTGTAAACTTTTCAGGGAAATTATATCAACCTTTGTTCTATGGCGTTAAGCAGGAAGATGGCTTAATTGACTATGCTAAACTGGAAGAGATTGCACTGGCGGAACGTCCTAAGCTTATCATTTGTGGCGCTTCAGCTTATTCCAGAGAATGGGATTACGCCTTCATCAGACGGGTGGCAGATCAAATTGGCGCGCTTATACTCGCAGATATTTCTCATCCTGCAGGTATGATTGCACGTGGTCTGTTAGACAATCCACTTCCACATTGCCATATCGTTACCACCACGACCCATAAAACTTTACGTGGTCCTCGTGGAGGCATGATCATGATGGGTAAGGACTTCGAGAATCCTTTCGGTCTTAAAACTCCAAAAGGAGAGCCACGGATGATGTCCTCTGTTTTAGACATGGCTGTATTTCCGGGTACACAAGGTGGTCCACTTGAACATATTATCGCCGCGAAAGCGATTGCATTTGGCGAAGCGCTTAGCGATGAATACCTAACGTATATCACACAGGTGAAAAGTAATGCCCGTGCAATGGCAGAAAGCTTCATGAATAAAGGATATGGTATAATTTCCGGAGGAACCGATAACCACATGATGCTGATAGACCTAAGAAACAAAGACATCACTGGTAAGGCTGCTGAAGAAGCTTTAGGGCTTGCAGAAATCACCGTTAATAAGAATATGGTTCCTTTTGATAATAAGTCGCCCTTTGTAACCTCCGGAATTCGGGTAGGTACAGCGGCTATTACCACCAGAGGTTTTAAAGAAGCAGATATGGAGAAAATAGTTGATCTTATAGATCGCGTACTTTCCAGTCCAACAGATGAACAAAGCATCTTGCAGGTTAAAAAAGAGGTAACTGCATTGGCGGCTCAGTTTCCATTGTATAGCTCAGCTCCTGTTGTATAAATAACCGTATATGTCTGAAGAAGTTAAGATGCCCTTGCATACAGAAGACGCTCGTTTATCTGCCTTGTATAATTATAATATTTTGGACACCGCAAAGGATTCGGATTATGACAACTTAACCAAGCTTGCTTCTCAGATTTTTAATGTTCCATTTGCCTTTATTAATCTTGTAGACAAACATCGGCTATGGGTTAAGTCCTCGGTTGGGTTTGACGTAACTGAAACGCCTCGAAACCTTTCTTTTTGCCAATATACGATTGAAACGACAGGGGTGCTTGAAGTGCAGGATGCATTGCTGGACAGCCGATTCGCTGACAATCCAGCGGTAACCGGACCGCCACATCTTCGTTTTTATGCCGGTGCACCCTTGGTTGACGAGGATGGGTTCATACTGGGTGTATTGTGTGTCTCGGATATTGTACCCCGTAAACTAACCACATCGGAGAAGGAAATCCTGGTTACTCTGGCTCGAGAAGTGATGGTGCACATCATTCTGCAACGTAATAAGCGGGCACTAACAGCAGAAAACCTGCGTTTGGAAGAAGTGCTGCAGATTTCATCATTGTCGCCAGAAATACATGTGGTCTTAACCTTTGACGGTCAGGTGCTCTACATAAATGACGCTGTTAAACCGCTACTTGGCTATACAGTTGAGGAGGCCAGCGAGATAAATTTTTGGGACGCCCTTTTTATAGAAGATCGTGAAAGAGTAAAGGCAACCCTGGAGGCTGGTCTCCGTAACAAGCAGAAACAATTTGATGTTCAGTTTAGGGTAGTTGGCAAAAACGGTACCGAACACTGGTTCAGTT
>JAQBOT010000117.1 GCA_028287885.1 Pedobacter sp. | reverse complement strand
AGATGCTGTTCCTGAACCATTGAAGCCAATAACACCTAAACTATGTGCATCGTCCATCATGATATTCGCACCGAACTCATCCGCAAGCTTGACAATTTCAGGCAAGTTAACAAGATCACCTTCCATGCTAAAAATACCATCTGCAACAATAAGCTTTGCGGATTCTTCCGGAAGGCGACTTAGTTTTTTCCTAAGATCTTCCATGTCATTGTGCGCATATTTGATGGATCTTGAAAATGAAAGTCGGCTGCCATCAATGATGGAAGCATGATCATATTCATCTAAAATCAAATAATCATTTCTTTCCAAAAGACACGATATCACACCAAGGTTCACCTGAAATCCTGTACTGAATAATACAGCAGATTCCTTACCAACGTAGCTTGCAAGTCTTCTTTCTAACTCCAAATGAATGTCTAAAGTTCCGTTAAGAAATCTCGATCCAGCGCAGCCAGTTCCGTATTTATCAATAGCAATCTTTGCAGCTTCCTTAATCTTAGGATGATTCGTCAACCCCAAATATGAGTTAGAGCCAAACATTAACACCTTCTTGCCATCAATGATAACTTCTGTATCCTGTGCTGACTCTATTGACCTAAAGTAAGGGTAGAGTCCCCTTTCTTTAATCGCTGTTGCATCTTTGAATGATGCAATTCTATCGTGTAATTTTTTACGCATTTTTGAACCGTCTAATTTTTACTGCAGTTGGTTTCATAAAATATCATCTTCAATTAACTTGGAATTAATCACTAGTACATGGATTAAAACTCGTCCTAAATATATTAAAAATATGTTAAATTATGATGTTACAAAAGTAATTCATTCCTAGACCAATTTGCTATTTTAGTCTATGTTTTTTTGTCAAATAATTGTTATTAACCGTTTTTAGGTCTTTTCTGTCGGTCTACCAATCCCTTCCATAAGCAAATCAATCATTTCATCGAAGTACTCTCCATCTGCCAACTCTGGTTGCGCACTTTTTGGTGGATAGTGCATTCCTCTGAATGCTGTGATCATCACCAATGCAATCTTGTTCATTTTTGTCTGAGAAAGTTCTTTGAATTCGCCAGTTTGCGTTCCACCTAAAAGAACTTCCTTGATCATATCAATCTGAATTTGTTCATATCTGGATTTCAGGTACATAAGAAGCTTCATACTATCGAACGCTTCCTCAAATACCACTAGCCTAAAACACTGATTTCCACGCACCGACGTAAACTGCGCTTTTATAAATGCAAGTAGTTTGTCTTTAGAAGATGTGCAGGAATTGATCGCTTCACGGAGTTTTTTGACTACATTCTTCATCTCCTCTTCCACCACCGCTTCAAATATTTCCTTTTTACTTGGAAAATAGTAATATAACGTGCTTTTTCCCTTACCAGCTGCTGTGGCAATTTCCTCCATCGTGGTTTTCTTCAAACCATGTGTACCAAAAAGTCGCTTCGCACCCATTAGGATTTCTGCAATGACCAGTTCGTCTTTTTCCATGCGGTGTATAATGTAGACTAGAATCCAAAATTAGTCGAAAAGTTTAACATATTTTTAAGAATGTAATTTTAGCTGCCATAAAAACAGAAATTTTACAGCAAAAATACATTTGTTTTACTGTTGACACCTTATGTTTCAACGCGTTGAAAAAGGTAGTTTTAATTCACCGCAAACTATTCGTACCTTTAGAAATCAATAAATAAATAATGTCAAAACGTTGTATATCACTACTCCTTCTGTTAACTTCTTTCAGTATATTAATAGGCTCCTGTAAGAAAAATGAAATTATTGGCTCCGATATTTCTTTTATTTCCGTCTATAATGCCAGCAACAATGCGACAAGTTTAAACTTCTTAATCAATGGTGAATCAATTGGTGCTTCAGCGTTAACGATCGGTCAAAAATCTCTGTATTATGGCGTCTATGAAGGCGTGTGGAGTACAGAAGCAATTCCGTCCGGTACTACTGGAAAAACCCTAGTAAAAGACCTGACGTTCGTCGCAGGAGAACACAACTCATTATTCGTCATCGGGCCTGCTGACTCCCTTGATTACTTTACCATCAAAGATGATATCAATGTTAAAGATCCGAATCAAGTTAAAATTAAGTTTTTAAATCTATCACCAAACGCCGGCTCGTTGAACCTAGAAATAGCACTCCTCGGTACGGTCACCAGCTTTCCTGGACTTGGATATAAGCAATTTTCCGATTATCGATCCTTTAATGCAGGTACAATTTACACCCTAACACTTAAGGATAGTGTCACCAACAATATAGTAGGCATGCCAGTTACCGCAGAATTCATACAGGGAAAGGTATATACAGTTTGGGCTAAAGGGTCCTTAGATGCAACAGTAGAATCTGAAAAACTTGGTATTCAGATAAGCGAATTGAATTAACCTACCTACTACCCTGTTTCAATATGAATGCCCCAAGCATGATTGCTACAGCAATACCAGATATGCCTGGGAATAAAATGAACAGATATAAAAGGCCGCTCACTCCAATGACAACCAAAATAAACAGCAGTCCTTTCGTGAAAGTTTCCATTTTGAAAGCTGCAATCAAGGCAAGTACATAAAATGCTATAGCTAGGATTTTTAAAAACATATGCAAATATGCTAACTTAATGTTAAGTTATTGTTAAGAATGATCCAAACTGTCACGACTTGGCCTCATGATTACCCTTAAGGATTGATCTTTGGAGAAGTAAGAAACCACCCAGTTGTAAAGCGTTTTAATTCTGTTGCCAAAAACAATAATCGAAACCAGGTGGACAAACATCCAGGCCAGCCATGCAATAAAGCCGTCAAAGTGGATAAGTGGTTTTGGTATATCTGCAACAGCCTTATTTCGACCTATGATTGCCATTGATCCCTTGTCTTTATATCTAAACGGTTTTAAAGCTGAACCCTCTAAAATATTAATTAAGTTTTTTCCTAGGTTTTTTCCTTGCTGAATAGCAACTTGAGCAACCTGAGGATGCCCTGATTGAAAATCAGGATCCGTGGTTTGCAGGCAGGTGTCGCCAATCGCATAGATGTTCCGTGTACCTTCCACTTGGTTAAATTCGTTCACTAACATTCTCTTGCCCCTACCGTAGCTCTCCTTGGAAATCCCATCGAATACGATAGAGGTTACCCCTGCCGCCCAAATCAATGTTTTTGCCTGTATGGTCTCTCCATTGCTAAATTCAACAGTATCGTTAACAAAGTCCTTCACCATGCAGTTTAATTTAATATTCACCCCCATCCTGGTTAATGTATCCGTAGTGTATTTCTGCGACTTTTCACTCATTGGAGTAAGTACAGATTTTAGACCATCAACCAAATAAATTTCTCCATTGCTGCCAATCAGCTCCGGATAATCCTTGGGCACAACCAGCTTCTTCATATCTGCAAACATGCCCGAAATTTCCACTCCAGTTGGGCCTCCGCCAGCAACAACTATAGTCAACAACTTCCTTCGCTCTTCAAGGTCGGTCTCCCTGGATGCCTGTTCAAGGCGCTCTAAAAGGGTGTTTCTCATGAAAATAGCGTCTTCAACGGTCTTCATTGGTATAGAGTTCCGTTTAACATTCTCCATACCAAAATAATTGGTTTCTGTACCTGTAGCGAACACGAGTATATCATAAGCCAACTCACCAGTGGTAAGCTGTACTTTATTCTCTTCTTGAATAACCTTTACAAGCGCGCCCATTCTGAAAAAAAAGTTCTTTTTTCCACTAAAAAACTTTCTAAAAGGATAACTGATATTAGAAGATTCCAGATAACCGGTGGCAACCTGATATAAAAGAGGAGGAAAGAAGTTATAATTATTCTTATCAACCAATGTAACCGAGAAGTTTTCATTGTCGAGCAGCTGTTCCGCGAAATTTATACCTGCAAAACCACCACCAATAATCACAACTCGCTTAGGACCTGTATGATTCATATCTTAAAGAAATTACGTATGGAAATAACCAACAATCATTAAGAATGTTTTACATAAACTGCTTCCTTTACAATCCCAATCCGCTTTATTGCTTAGCAGCCATCAAATTTAGCCCCCAAGGTGGCTGCGAGTTCCCAGAACTAAAGATATGGTAAAATAATGCCTTCTAATTGAGGTTTAATCTTTCAAACCTTCCAGAATCTGCTTGGTGGATTCAAACCCGGTGTGTTGAAACGACTTTATTCCGAGTCGCTCTGCTGCTTTAACAAACATGAGCCGATCATCAAAATAAACGCACTGGTCAGGTGAAGCTTGTGCTATACCCATTGCCAAATGGAAGATCCCGGGATCAGGCTTCCGCATTTTAACTTCGCAGGAGGAGATAAAAGCATCAAAGCATTGATGCAATTGAAACTTGTGGATGCGATAGTTGTTCAATTCCTTCCCTTCATTATTGATGGATATGATCCTAAAGCCGCAATCTTTTTTCCAATCCTTTAGCCAGCGTAACATATCAGGCAGTTCCTTCGATTGCGAGTAAATAAAAGCCTTAAAATCCTCTGAAGTAAAGGTACGCGGTTTATGAAAAATCACGGTATCCAAATAGTCGTCTAACGTTATCCGTCCAATTTCATAAACATTGAAAATGAAGTTGTGTAAGCCATCCATCTCATGATAATCGAGGCCGAAAATATCGGCTGCCTCCTTTCTCGACTCATGGCCCCAGCCATTTGACAATAAAATTCCACCGATGTCAAAAAAGAGAATTCTTAAATTCTTTTGTTCCATAATTACAATTAAAGCAGCAAATTTTATCCCTATTAACCAATATACAGTATTACTTGCTAATCAACTGTTTTGCTTTTTGTACAACATTGGAAACGGTAAAGCCAAACACCTTATAAAGTTCTTCAGCAGGTGCAGATTCGCCGAACGTTGTCATTGCTACAATATCTCCTTCATCTGTCACGTACTTATGCCAGCCCAACGGTGATCCTGCTTCTACGGCAAGACGTTTCCTGACTGTAGGTGGTAGAACTTCTGCTTTATAAGCATCGCTTTGTTTCTCGAATAATTCCCAGGAAGGCATGCTTACTACCCGCGCATTTATATTTTGCTGTAGCAGTTCAGCTTGTGCCTGCAATACCAGGTTCACTTCTGATCCTGAGGCAATCAAGATAAGTTCGGGTGTCGCTGCAGAATCGGATAGAATATATGCACCCTTTTCCAGGTTGCTTGCTTTCATGTATTTTTCCTGATCCAATACCGGCAGACTTTGTCGCGTAAAGACAAGCACAACTGGGCCAGAGGTATGTTGAATGGCAACTCTCCAGGCATGAGTAGTTTCATTGGCGTCAGCAGGACGGATGACCATCACATTTGGAATGGCACGTAAGGAGATCAGCTGCTCAACTGGTTGATGAGTTGTGCCATCTTCACCCAATCCAATGCTATCGTGGGTGTACACAAAGATTGGCCTAATCTTCATTATCGCGGCAAGCCTGATTGGCGGTCTCATGTACTCTGAAAAAATCAAGAAGGTAGCACCATAAGGTATAATACCTCTGGTTAAAGCCATGCCAACCAGTGCAGACCCCATTGCATGTTCACGTATACCAAAATGGAAGTTTCTACCAGAGCGGTCTTCAGAGGTAAAGGATCCAAAAGCCTTCAAGTTTGTTTCCGTTGATGGTGCCAGATCGGCCGCACCGCCGATCAGGCCGGGTAGCCCTGGCGCAATAGCGTTTAAAACTTTACCCGAGGCCTGACGTGTAGCCATCTTCGGTTCAGAAGCGGCAAACAATGGTAAGCTGTTTGCCCAGCCTTGGGGGAGTTGACCGCTAAATGCAACTTCATATTCTGCGGCTAGTTCAGGGAATTCCGCTTTGTAGCCATCGAACATCTTATCCCAGTCCTGATTGTTATTACTTCCTTTCTCACCAATAGCACGGTAGTACTTTAGCACTTCGTCAGAGACCTGAAACGATTGTTCGGGATCGAAGCCAAAGAACTCTTTTACAAGCTTTACTTCGTCTGCACCCAAGGGAGATCCGTGTGAGCTGGCCTTATTTGCTTTATTCGGACTACCATAAGCAATTTGTGTACGAATTTTAATCAAAGACGGTCGCTGTGTTTCTCCTTTGGCATTTCGTATCGCAATGTCAATTGCATTCAAATCATTTCCATCCTCTACCACCTGAACGTGCCAGTTGTATGCCTCGAAACGTTTAGCTACATCTTCATTAAACGCAATATCGGTATCACCCTCAATCGAAATATGATTATCGTCATACAAGTAAATCATGTTGCCGAGCTCCAGATGCCCGGCTAAGGAGGCAGCTTCGGAAGTAACACCTTCCATCATATCTCCATCACTACAAATCACATATATGTGATAATTGAAGATTTCATAACCTGGGCGGTTGTATTTGGCAGCAAGGTGCTTTTGAGCAATTGCATAGCCAACGCCATTTGCGAAGCCCTGCCCCAAAGGTCCTGTAGTCACATCTACGCCTTCAATTAACTCATACTCAGGGTGGCCAGCCGTTTTGCTATTTAGCTGCCTGAAGTTCTTCAGGTCATCTAGAGTAACATCGTACCCACTTAGATACAACAGGCAGTACTGAAGCAAACAACCATGTCCGGCAGATAAGATGAACCTGTCTCTATTTGCCCAATGTGGGTTTTTCGGGTTAAATTTTAAGTGTCTAGTCCATAGCA
>JAQBOT010000082.1 GCA_028287885.1 Pedobacter sp. | reverse complement strand
TGCTGTATTATCTTCAGCAATAGCTATAATACTGTCACTCCTTATTCCTTATCACAAAGTGAATAAAAGAAAAAAGCGGTCGGTAGTAGCCTAAGAGAGGTATTTACCGACAATCGGCATTCTTCTTCCCATTCCAAAAGCTTTCGGCGATACGCGCAGTATTGGCGGCGTTTGATACCGCTTGAATTCTGCGGTGTTAACCATTTTAAGAATCTTCCTGACCAATGCTTCATCAAATCCTTGCTCGATGATTGCTTTCGAACTTTTCTTTAATTCAACGTATTGATATAGGATCTTGTCCAATTGGCCGTAATCCGGGAGGGAGTCAGAATCCTTTTGATCAGGCCGCAATTCCGCGCTTGGTGGTTTCACAACTGAGTTTTCGGGAATGACAACACCATCTTTGTTGATAAAGCGGGCCAGTTGATAAATTTGGGTTTTGTATACATCACCGATCACGCCAATGGCTCCGCACATATCTCCGTACAAAGTGCCGTAACCAACGGCACACTCGCTTTTATTCGAGGTATTAAGCACAATGTATCCAAACTTATTGGACATCGCCATCACGAGAATACCACGCACGCGTGCCTGAATGTTTTCTTCTGCAATGTTAAAGGGAAGGTTGTGAAAGGCCGGTGCAAGCATCTTATCAAAGGCATCTGCAGCTTCTTTAATCGCAATAACTTCATGCATGCAACCTATATTGTTGACCAGATCCATAGCGTCCTGAATGGAATGGCCCGTCGAATACTTTGATGGCATTAGAACGGCCATAACATTCTCCGGGCCGAGTGCACGACATGCAAGCGCGCATACTATTGCGGAGTCAATGCCACCAGATAAGCCAAGTACCGCCTGTTTAAAGCCTGATTTCTGAAAATAATCTTGGATACCAAGGATTAGCGCGTCATGAATCTGTTCAATATCTGGAACAATCTGATGATCTATTTGGGTTAAACCCTGAAGCTTACCAGCCTCAAAGTTGTAAATTTTGAAATCTTCTTTGAAATAGGCCATTTCATCCAGTAAGGTACCATCCTTATCAAAGGCCATGGATCCTCCATCAAAAATAATCTCGGTTTGTGCACCAATCTGGTTCACGTACAAGAGCGGAAGTTGGTATTGGCTTGCATTCTTCGCTAAAACCTCGACACGTTCATCATCATGAAGGTATGAAAAGGGCGATGCAGCAATGTTAATCATGATGTCTGGCTGTTGAGTGATCAATTCCTCCATCGGGTGAGAAACATACATGGGATTGTTATTGATGTTCCATAAATCCTCACATATGGTGAGGGCAATCTTTTGCCCTTTGAACTCGATGCAACTAAATTCAGTTGCGGGCTCAAAATACCGGTACTCATCAAAGACATCGTAGTTTGGCAGCAACGCTTTTTTAACAACAGCTTTTACAGTTCCATCTTCTATAAAATAGGCTGCATTATACAAGTCTTTCCCAGCAATCAAATGGTTTCTGACTGGCAGTCCGATGATACAAGCGATGCCAGTCGTATGTTTTGCTATTTCCTGTGCCGATTGCTCACAAAGGTCAACAAACTCTTCAAACTCCAAAAAATCACGAGCAGGATAACCACAAACCGCCAATTCTGCAAAGACGACAAGATCAGCCCCCTGCTCTTTTCCTTTTGCAATATGGTCTATGATCTTCTTTGTATTAAGTTCAAAATTTCCGATCTGGTAATTTAGTTGAGCCAGTGCTATCTTCATTGATAATCGTGTTTGTTGTGTTTTTATTAGAAGAAAACGCCAAAGTTTAAACCCAAATAATGGTTCTTTACAGTGCCATTATCTGTGTCGCTGATGTTTGTAAATCCGTTATTGAAAGTCAGTCCTAAGGTTAAACTGGTATGTGGAGCAACATCGAACTCACCACCACCACCAAGAATCAGCCCTGCCCTATAAAAATTAATTAGATCTTTAGCATTAACATCATCAGCAATTTGGACGCCGCCTACTTGCTCAACATCTTGGCGCGCAGCAATGTTGAAATCGTTTGATAGCCCAAATTGTCCGTACCATCTTACCGTTCCAATTTTAGCTGTTTTAAGCTTCACCGTTAAGGGAACCTCTATGTATTGAAGCTTATATCTGATGTTGTAGGCAGTCGGCGTATTAATAGCAGGATCATAGTAAGGCGGGGGATTGATCTCTGTACTTTTTCCATTGATTGTGGTAACGGTAAGTCCGGTACTAAAACTGTAGTTCTCGGCGAAGTCGAAATCACCAATCAAACCATAAGAAAAACCTAAACCGAGTCCATTACCCTTACCATTCTCCGCCTTTATCCAACCAAACGTTGGATGAGCGGTTAAACCTAATCTGAAGTCGTAAGGCAACGCAGCCTGCTGCGCAAAAAGAGGGCTTGTTAAGCTAAGAAACAAAAGTGCAACAAAGAGTTTTTTCATAATATGCATTTAGTTCGATTAAGGCCAAATCTGGTACTTTTTATTGGCGCGCAGAATCCTGCATTTTTCATGCCTGATCTCCTTATATTTGCGCTACAATGAGCTATACCGTAAAATATTTCCAAATTTATCTATTTTTTATCTGTCTGGTTACTTTATTTTCATGCAAGCGGGACAAGCGTCCAGACGTAAGCAATATCAAACTAGACATTGAAATTGCACGTTTCGATATAGACTTGTTTGCCGGACAGTCCAAGCCATTGGAACAAACCGATGCTCAATTAAAACAGAAGTACGGGTACTTTTACAGCGATTATGTAAATAGAATTGTAGGAAACGGTCAGTTTTCAGGACCAGAGATATTACAGGTTTTATATAAGGATCAAGCCTATAAAGACTTGTCGCATGATGCAGATAGCGTGTTTAAAGACCTGACCCCAATTGAACGAGATCTAACCGAAGCTTTCAAGCATGTGTTGTATTACTATCCGAAGACCCGGGTGCCAAAATTTATCTCCTTTGTTTCGGGGTTTGAAGTTCAGACCCCGGTGGGTGATGATTATATGGGCATTGGCATGGACATGTTTCTTGGCAAGGACAGCCGCTTCTATGGTGCAATTGTACAAAATGTACCCAGATATTTGTCCCGCAGGTTTAGTCCGGAATATGTGGTACCAAGGCTCACCGAGACTTTCGCAAGGGAAGACCTTTTTCCAGAACGTGATGAAGACCGTACCCTCCTCTCCAAGATGATCCAAAATGGCAAAATACTATACTTTATGGACCAGGTGCTCGCGGAAAGTGTACCAGATTCAGTAAAGATCGGGTATACGGCTAAGCAACTTGCCTGGTGCAAAACCTATGAAGGAAACTTATGGGGCTTTTTCATGGAAAGCGATCTGCTCTTCAATACTGATTATCAAAAAATGCAGGTTTACTTAAGCGAAGGCCCCTTTACGCCTGGTGTTGGCGAGAAAAAAGAATCTGCTCCAAAGCTGGGTGTATGGGTGGGATGGCAAATCGTAAGGAAGTATATGGAAGAAAACCCAAAGGTAACGCTGCGGGAACTTATGGCAGAGCGGGACGCGGAGAAGATCTTGCGACACTCTGGCTATAAGCCTAAAATTACAAAAGGTTAATCCTAGCTTTAAGTGTAGAATTAACCTTTCGTTAGTTTAATTTACATGCTCTGTTAAGCTAGATTCAGGGATTTGATCTAATTGTAAGCGAACGAGATTGTCGCCTATTAATACAGGTATCGCATCGCAAATGTTCAATTGCAAACAGAATTGAACATCCTCTTCAATGTTTAACGCTGCCAAACGGTGACTGTGTGATGATTTTGAGATGTATGCCCTAAGATTATTTTTCGCAAGAAGATATAGATCCTCTGCGGCTACGCAGGAGTCGTCGAACTCTGTAAAACCTGCCCGTATTGCATTCACAACCGCCCCAGCAAACAAGGTGTCCTCCAGATTAAAGTGATCTTTCCAACCGGCACAAAGTAGCAACACGTCATTATCCTGAGTTTTGAGCCAATTACTTAAAGATTGCAGGTTTAAAAACGAACCAACAACAACCTGCTTGGCTCTGCTTCGGGCCATATGTAAGGCTTTGGTTCCGTTCGTTGTGGTAAGCACAACGGTTTTGCCGCCCACACGTTCTTTTGTATATGAAAAAGGAGAGTTTCCAAAGTCATAACCATCTACTACGGAGCCATTACGCTCTGCAGCAAGTAAGTAGCCATTGTCTGTATAATTAAGGCAATCCTCTACATTTGCGACTGGAATAATTGCATTTGCACCGTTGTCAATCCCGTACACGATGGACGACGTTGCCCGTAAGATGTCGATAACAACGACAATGCTATCTTTAATATCATATAAGCCCAATAATGCAGGGGTTACACAGACTTCAATTTTTCTTTGCATTGATATTCAGAAAAGTATTATTTAACAAAAGGGAACTTAACAACCTTAGCTTTAAGCTTGTTGTTCCGGATAAGGATGTAAACTTCGGTACCTTCCTTTGCAAAGGCTTTGCTAACGTAGCCCATGCCGATGGCTTTTTGTAAGGATGGCGATTGCGTACCTGAGGTAACACGACCAATAACATTGCCTTCTGCATCAGCAATTTGATAATCGTGGCGGGCAATACCGCGGTCGATCATTTCAAATCCTACCAGCCTGTTTTTTACACCAGCTTCTTTCTGGGCGAGTAAGGCGGCACTATTCGTAAACTCCTTCGTAAACTTGGTTATCCAGCCTAATCCGGCTTCGATTGGCGATGTGGTATCATCAATATCATTTCCGTATAAACAGAACCCCATTTCCAGCCTTAAAGTATCCCTCGCACCTAAACCAATTGGTTTGATATTAAATTCTTTACCGGCCTCAAATATGGCATCCCAGATCTTCTCGGCATGCTCATTATCAAAATAGATCTCAAAACCACCAGCGCCAGTATATCCTGTAGCAGATACCAGGACATTGTCAACACCTGCAAACTTCCCTTTGCTAAAGGTGTAGTATTCCATAGATCCAAGGTCAATATCTGTTAAGCTTTGCAAAGCCTCGGCCGCTTTTGGCCCCTGTATGGCCAACAAAGAAGTCTTTTCAGAAATATTATGCACTTCAACACCTTCGGTATTGTATTTTGAGAACCAGTTCCAATCTTTTTCAATGTTGCTTGCATTTACAACAACCATATATGCTTGTTCATTCAAACGATATACAAGAAGATCGTCTACAATACCGCCGTCTTCATTTGGCAGGCACGAGTATTGAATTTTGCCATCATATAATTTAGATACATCATTGCTGGTTACACGTTGAATCAAATCCAAGGCTTTTTCTCCTTTAAAGATGAATTCACCCATATGTGAAACGTCAAAGACCCCTACTCCATTTCTTACTGTAGCATGTTCTGTATTGATGCCTTCATACTGCACTGGCATATTGTATCCGGCAAATGGCACCATCTTAGCACCCAATGAAATGTGTTTTTTTGTTAAAGAGGTATCTTTCATACGTTTTTTAAAATTGCAGACAAAAGTACACAATTTTACGCATTTAGTAATTGCTTATACGCGCTGTACATGCGTGCAGAGATCGACGCGATATCGTAGTGACGCTCTGCGGTTTTCCTTGCATTGTCGCCAATTTCCTTCCACTTGGTGGGGTTGGTGATGCATTGAAGAATGCAGCGGTAAAACTCATCCGGGGTATCTGCGAGGAGGATATCCTTACCATGCTCACATTGAATGCCCTCTGCTGCAATTGTGGTTGCGATAACGCACTTATTCATGGCCATACCTTCCAGGATCTTTACGCGCATCCCACTTCCGGAGAGCAAAGGCACAATCATGATTGCTTTGGAATTAATAAACTCAACCGCATCAAGCACCTGCCCCTCCACAACGACGTTATCTGAATCATAATCGAATAGATGCTTCGGCATGTTCTTCCCCGCGATATAGAACCGCAGTTCACTGTTTAATTCTTCTATGTCTGGCCAAACCTCACTTAAAAACCATTCAATACCCTCCCTGTTCGGGCCCCAATCCATTGAGCCAAGATGAAATAAGGTAGGAAAGTTGGTTATTGTTGGCACCGCTTTATACTGACTAAAATCTAAAGCCACCGGAAATACATCCAGGCTAACCTCGCATCCAATTTTAAGTATGTTCTGGCGGTCTGGCTCGCTGATGGCAAAGATCTTATGGAAGCGATTGATTTGCTCCATTTCATAAGCTTTTAACCGGCTCGCTAAAAATTGAAGATATTGCCTCCTGGGCCCAAACTTTTCAGACTGAGATACGCGTTCCCAAACATCATAAACAATGTTGTGTGCTCTGTAAACTAAACGTGCCTTACTGTTTGCTTTAACAATGTCCAGATATGGGACAACAAAGAGACTTTCAAATTGGATAATGTCAAACTCGGCTTCCTTAAGGATGTTCTCCAGCGCGTGGGCTGCACCATCCGCATAGAACCTGTATACATTTAAAGGCTGGTTAGAAAAGATGTTAACTACCGCGTCCCAGATGCTGATTTCGGCGTCCATCTCATAGCTATGGAACTGGATACTCTCGAAAACCGGATCATAGATGTCATCGGTATCGACCCAGTGCTGAATTGGATTAATGCTAAACAAAGTGATTTCTACGCCCAGGGCAAGCAGGCCTTTTATTGTATTATAAACAACAATAGGATAGCCGCTTTTAGGCGGAAAAGGGACCCGGTTTGTTAAAAATAAAGCTTTCAATACTATGAAAATACAAATTATCCTTCAACATCTACATATCTGTCAAGCGAAGGATGGGTAATCGTAAATGTTTTACGGTGGTAAGGGGTTAGTCCCCGCTCCAATGACACCAGGCGGTGTGCAGAGGTTGCGTACCCCTTATTCTGATGCCAGTTATAATCCGGATGTTCAAGAGAAATCCTGGTCATATATTCATCACGGTGGGTCTTGGCTAAGATAGATGCTGCCGCGATGTTCAAATACTTACCGTCACCTTTAATGATGCAGGAATGCGGGATATCTGAATATGCATTGAAGCGATTTCCATCGATACTTAAGAACTGGGGGATAACAAGCAGCTTTTCTATAGCCCGGTGCATGGCAAGAAATGAAGCATTTAAAATGTTAATTTCATCGATTTCAATATTATCCACCGACCCTACTGCCCAGCAGATTGCCTTGTCTTCAATGATTGCTCTCAGTTCAACGCGCTGTTCATGACTCAGTTTTTTAGAGTCGTTAAGGTGTTTGGATCTGAATTTCCTTGGCAAAATGACTGCAGCCGCGTACACCGGCCCAACCAGACAACCCCTACCCGCTTCATCACATCCCGCTTCTATAAGATCCTTCTGGAAACAATTGATTAACATACCGCAAAGTTAAGAAATATTAAACGGTTACGTTTTGAGATTTTACATCGAAAGCATCTCTTAATCCGATGGCCAACAGATTGAAGGCATAGACGGTAAGCATTATTGCGAGGCCTGGCAAAACAGCGAGGTAAGCAGCATCCATGATGATGTATCCATAATGCTCCTTTATCATCGTTCCCCAGCTTGGCATTGGTGGTTGTGCACCAAATCCGAGGAAACTCAATCCGGTCTCCAGCAATATTGCAGAGGCAAAATTTGCAGAAGCTACCACCAGAATGGGGCCTGCAATATTTGGGATGATGTGTTTTACACTGATCCTCCTGGTAGAAAAACCTAAACCTCTGGAAGCCTCAACAAACTCGACTTCCTTTAAGGCCATAACATGTCCACGTACCAGTCGCGCTACG
>JAQBOT010000055.1 GCA_028287885.1 Pedobacter sp. | reverse complement strand
TGAAGACCTGGCTGAGCGCATCAAGGACACAGATAAGTTTGATGCGAAAAGTGTTGCTGCCTATGTGAAGGCATACAACCTGATGCATAAATAACTTAGCTGCTATGCCCATTGTTGCTTAGCCGCTGATGCCGTGCTCAGCGGCTAATGCAATCGAGAATATGATCGTTTACCATGCCGGTAGCTTGCATTTGCGCATAGCAAATCGTGGTTCCGTAAAACTTAAATCCTCTTTTTTTCATGTCCTTACTGATCGTGTCGGAAATTTCCGTGCGTGCAGGAACACCTTGAAGGTTTTCAAAGTTATTAAGCAGGGGTTTACCCTCTGGCATAAAAGCCCAAATGAATTTGGAAAAGGATCCGAATTCCTGCTGCACCTTAATGAAAGCAACCGCATTGCTTATCGCTGCGGCAACTTTAAGTTTGTTGCGGATAATCCCTGGATCTTGCATCAGGCGATCTGCATCTTCCTGGGTAAAAGCTGCTACCTTTTCGACATCGAAATCAGCAAATGCTTTACGATACCCCTCACGCCTTCGCAGAATGGTAATCCAGCTTAATCCGGCTTGGGCACCTTCGAGGATTAGGAATTCGAATAGTGTTTTATCATCATAAACCGGCTTGCCCCATTCCTGATCATGGTATTGCTGGTATAAAGGGTCAGTACCACACCAGCCGCAGCGAACAATTTCGTCCGTCATGATTAAGCGTTTAATTCGTCCCAGTATTCAACTGCTCTTCTATAATGTGGAATTACAATAGATCCGCCCACCAAATTGGCAATCATGAACACTTCGTTGATCTCCGCATCATTTACCCCTTCGTTATGGCATTTCTCCAGGTGGTATTTGATACAATCATCGCAGCGCAGAACCATAGATGCAACAAGTCCGAGCAGCTCTTTGGTTTTTACATTTAATGCACCTTCTGCGTAAGATGTTGTGTCTAATGCAAAGAACCGCTTAATGTTGGTGTTTGCAGTGTCCATAATCCGATCGTTCATTTTAGAACGGTAGTCGTTAAATTCTTCTACTAATTTGCCCATATTCTTTATATTTCTTCCGCAGGATCCCAGTTGCGGGTTTTAAAGTCCTGTACTTTATCGTCAATAACGGTAATGCCTTCGCTCTCCAGCATTTGCTGCATCAGTTCAGGCGGCATAAAATGAAATTTACCAGTCAAATAGCCATTTCGGTTAACCACACGGTGTGCCGGTACCGGAGGATGCATGCCATGCGCGTTGTTCATCGCATAACCTACCATACGTGCGGAGCCGCCTGCGCCGAGGCACTTGGCAATGGCCCCGTAAGAGGTAACCCGACCTTTAGGTATCAGTCGAACAACATCGTAGACCATTTCATAAAACGTTTGTTCCATTGTTGATTTGTTATTTGATGCTTCTACCTACCCTCGTCTTTAGCACTTAGGCAAACGAGTATTATCAACCAATTGCTACTACCCGTTCTTTTCAGTGCTTATGAAAACGAAAACTGAATATAGTTGATGTTCTTATCGTTCTTCAAATAGATCTTCTCATAGTGCGTCTTAATACAAAGTACTTCATCCGCTAGATCTGAATCGTACAAATGATCTGTACTCTTGTGACAGATCAAACCCAACTCTTTTACCCTTTCAGCGGTATAAAGATACAAACCATCATTATCGGTTTTCAAGTTTATTTTACCGCCTGGCTTCAAGATCTCTTTGTATTTATTTAAAAACCCAGGGAAAGTTAGTCTCTTCTTTTCCCTGCTGTCCTGAGGTTGAGGATCTGGGAAAGTGATCCAGATCTCGTCTATCTCCTGCGGCCCAAAAAACTCAAGTAGTTTCTCTATTTGAATTCTTAAGAATGCGACATTAGGTATGTTTTCATCAACTGCAGTTCTTGCACCTCTCCAAATCCGGTTCCCTTTATAATCGATTCCTATAAAGTTCTTCTCTGGGAATAGTCTGGCAAGATTTACCGAATATTCGCCCTTTCCACACGCAAGTTCCAGCACAATCGGATTATTATTATTGAAGTGTTGAGCTGCCCAGCTGCCTTTTAACTCCAGACCAGCTTCCAGCTGATACACGTTATCAAAAGTATTTATCTCCGTATATTTTCTTAATTTATCTTTACCCACTTCTAAAATTTTCACAAAAGTACAATTAAATCAGCCCATTAGATACTTCCGTTTGAATTCGTATTTTTGAAGCCAAATCAATATATCATTGGAAAAGCATTCAAAAATATACATAGCTGGTCATCGTGGGATGGTCGGATCTGCCATTTACAGGAAACTGAGCACGGAAGGATATACCAACCTGATCACAAAAACATCAAAGGAGCTGGATTTAAGAGACCAAAGAGCAGTTTTCGAATTCTTTAAGGAAGAAACTCCAGACTATGTGTTTTTGGCCGCAGCAAAGGTTGGCGGTATTGTAGCCAACAATACCTACAGGGCTGATTTCCTATATGAGAACCTGGAAATTCAAAACAACGTCATCCATCAATCTTACAAACATGGCGTCAAGAAGTTAATGTTCCTGGGTTCGAGCTGCATCTATCCAAAGCTTGCGCCTCAACCTTTAAAGGAAGAGTACCTGCTTACAGGCCTGTTAGAGGAAACCAATGAACCGTATGCCATAGCAAAGATTGCGGGAATTAAGATGTGCGACGCATACCGTGCACAGTACGGATGTGACTTCATTTCAGTTATGCCGACAAACCTGTATGGCTACAACGACAACTATCATCCTCAGAACTCTCATGTACTACCGGCCTTGATCCGTAAATTTCATGAAGCCAAAGTAAATGGTACGCCTGAAGTTATCATCTGGGGATCCGGATCACCAATGCGTGAGTTCCTGTTTGCAGATGACCTTGCAGATGCTTGTTATTACCTTATGCAAAACTACAATGAAGCAACCCTGATCAATATTGGTACGGGAGAAGACTTAACCATAAAAGACCTGGCCTTGCTAATCAAAAAGACAGTAGGTTTTGAAGGTGAACTTACGTTTGACAGCACAAAGCCAGATGGTACACCAAGGAAATTGATGGATGTAAGCAAATTACATGGCTTAGGCTGGAAACATCAGGTACAACTGGAGCAAGGAATTGATCTGGCATATCAGGACTTCCTGAAAAATCACATTTAAAGTTTTAAATACAATCAATAGCTAAAGTTTATATCTTTATAGAAAGGAATAAACTTTAGCTATATGACTTTAGTGCAGTTGGAATATATTGTTGCTGTTGATACCTACCGAAGTTTTGTAGGCGCTGCAGAGAAGTGTTTTGTTACCCAGCCGACCTTGAGCATGCAGGTACAAAAACTAGAAGACATGCTGAACGTCAAACTATTTGACCGCAGCAGACAGCCAGTCGTCCCGACTGAAATTGGCGCTCAGATCGTTGCCCAAGCACGCATCATCCTCCAGGAGAGCCTTAAGATCAAAGAACTTATCAACAGTCAGCAACAAGAGATTATTGGTGAACTCCGGATCGGGATTATCCCGACCGTAGCGCCTTATCTGCTGCCCCAGGTTATTGCGGCTATGATGGAGAAATATCCGGAGCTTAAATTGCTGATTTGGGAGTACACCACGGAAGACATCATCCATCATATTAAAACAGGTGTGCTGGACTGTGGAATTCTTGCTACTCCCCTAGGGGACCCTGCCGTGGAAGAACTGCCGCTCTATTATGAGACCTTCGTCACCTACATAAGCAAGAACAGCAAGCTTTTTAAGAAGAAATCCATTGATGCCGATGATCTGGAAGACGAAAACATCTGGCTTTTAAATGAGGGTCACTGCATGCGGTCGCAAGTACTTAATATCTGCAGATCTACGAAAGACAACCGACTACAGGGCTTAACTTACAACACGGGTAGTGTTGAAACCCTGATCCGAATGGTAGACCGCAACGATGGCGCTACCCTGCTTCCTGAACTTGCGCTCGCTGAGCTAAGCCACAAACAGCTGACTAAAGTACGCTCCTTTAAGGCACCGGAACCGGTACGGGAGATTAGCCTCGTTACCCACAAAAACTTTATCAAAAGACGCATGCTGAACGCCTTGCAAGAAGAAATTCTAGCTTTGATCCCTAAAGCAATGAAACAAAGGAAGAAAAAAGACGTCATTGGCATATGAAACAGATCAACTGGGCAGACTTTGAGCAGGTAGAACTCAGGGCCGGAACCATCATAGAGGTCTCTGACTTTCCAGAGGCGCGCAAACCAGCATATAAACTGAAGGTCGACTTTGGCGACTTAGGTGTTAAGATAAGCTCGGCACAGATAACAAAGCATTATTCTAAAGAGGAACTGCTCGGCAAGCAGATCGTTGGCGTAATCAACTTCCCAGTCAAACAAATCGGCAAATTCATGTCTGAGTTCCTAGTCACCGGCTTTGCTGATGAGAACGGCGATATTGTACTCACGACTTTACAGGGTAAAGTTCCCAATGGAAGTAAAATGATCTAATTTTATTCGCCTTATCTTTGCTGTATGAGTTTTTACATCTTTGCAGTATGAGTTTTTACAATTTTTCTGACGACATAGATCCCAGGTTAGAGGACGAACATTATATGCGCCTTGCATTACAGGAAGCGCAAAAGGCCTTCGAAGCAGAGGAAATCCCGATTGGTGCGATCGTAGTTTGTAAAGGAAGAATTGTAGGCCGAGGTCATAACCTTACAGAACAGCTTAACGATGTTACCGCACATGCCGAAATGCAAGCTTTTACCGCAGCAAGCCAAACCTTGGGCGGCAAATACCTGAAAGATTGCACCTTGTATGTTACCATAGAGCCTTGTGTAATGTGTGCAGGAGCAAGTTACTGGACCCAAATTGGAAAGCTGGTTTATGGAGCACCAGAAGTTAAACGTGGATTTACCAGTAAAGGAAACGACATTCTACATCCAAAAACAATCTTGAAATCAGGTGTCCTGGCAGAGGAATGCGCCAGTCTGATCAGGAAATTTTTTGCAAACAAGCGTGATTAATTTTAACAATCAATTAAACGACCAAACATTTCCCCCGTTGATTGTTATATTTGTGTACCTATTTTATAAACTTAAATCATAACAATATGGCTTTTGAATTACCTGCGTTACATTACGCAACAGATGCATTAGAACCGCATATCGACAAGGCAACCATGGAAATTCACCATGGCAAACACCACCAAGCTTACGTCACTAACCTGAATAAAGCTTTAGAAGGTAAGCCTGAGGCAAACCAAAGCATCGAAGAAATCATCAAAAACGTAGATAAATTTCCTGCTGCGGTAAGAAATAACGGTGGTGGTCATTACAATCACTCCTTGTTTTGGGAAGTTATCGGACCAAATAAAGGCGGCGAACCTACGGGTGCATTGGCTGACGCAATTAAAAGTTCTTTCGGATCATTCGCTGACTTCAAAACTAAGTTTGCAGAAGCTGGAGCAACACGTTTCGGTTCTGGATGGGCTTGGTTGGTTGTAACTGCTGATAGAAAACTGGTTGTTTCTTCTACACCGAATCAGGACAATCCTTTGATGCCGGTTGCAGAGGTTAAAGGCACACCTGTACTTGGAATGGATGTTTGGGAACATGCTTACTATTTGAAATACCAGAATAGACGTCCGGATTACATCGCTGCATTCTGGAATGTAGTAAACTGGGATGCTGTCTCTGAGCGCTTCAAAAAAGCGACTGTATAAGAAAAGACATCTTTAGAGATTACAAAACACCAATACCACTCCTCGCATATCCATAGAAATATATGCCGGGAGCAGTGTTGGTGTTTTTGCTTTTAGTAACTTTGCCGCATGGTTGAAGTAGTACTGAAGAAAGGCAAAGAGAAAGCAGCTTTGCAAAGACACCCCTGGATCTTTTCTGGAGCGATTGAGAAAGTTAAAGGAAGTCCGCTGAATGGTGAAGTTGTACGCGTACTTGCAGCAAATGCAGATTTTCTTGCTTACGGGTATTACAATGAGAATTCCAGGGTTGCCATACGCCTATTGGAATGGGACCAAGCTAGAAACATAGATAAAGGCTGGTACCAGCAAAAAATTCAAACCGCGATAGCAGCACGCAAGCATGTGCTGAAGAATGGTGACACAAACACCTGCCGCCTGGTGTTTTCAGAAGCGGATTTCCTTCCGGGGCTGATCGTAGATCAATATGCTAGTTATCTTTCTCTGCAGATTCTAAGTGCAGGTATGGAGAGCGTTAAAGCAGACATCATTGATATTCTGAGGGATCAGCTCAACCCTTTGGGGATATTCGATAAGAGCGATGCTACCGCACGTACACATGAAAACCTGGAGGTTGAACAAGGTTTACTTTGGGGTGAAAACCCGCCAGAATTCCTTGAAGTGAAAGAAAACGGCATCCGCTATAACATCAATATCGCCGGTGGCCAGAAGTCGGGCTTCTATTGTGACCAGCGGGATAACCGTTTGCTTCTTGCTGATTATACGCGAGACAAACGCGTTCTGGACTGCTTTTCTTACAGTGGTGGATTTTCTTTGAACGCCTTGAAACAAGGTGCTATGCATGTTACCAGTGTAGATAGTTCGGCCCCCGCTTTAGAAACCTTACAGCAG
The DNA here is from genome assembly GCA_028287885.1 of Pedobacter sp. Classification (GTDB taxonomy): domain Bacteria; phylum Bacteroidota; class Bacteroidia; order Sphingobacteriales; family Sphingobacteriaceae; genus Pedobacter. The sequence continues at coordinate 10,402 of JAQBOT010000055.1, read as the reverse complement.
AACATTGAGCTGAATGGCTTTGCCGCAGACCGCAACACAATCTTTCAGTCGGATGTAAATAAACAACTCAGAATATTTAAAGAAGAGGGTACAACCTTTGATATCGTGGTATTAGATCCACCTAAATATGCCCCATCGAGGTCTGCGCTGGACCGTGCGGCCCGTGCCTACAAAGACCTAAACCGTTTGGCTATGGGGCTACTAGAGAGCGGTGGACTGCTTGCGACATTTTCTTGTTCTGGTGCAGTTGACATTGACACGTTCAAGCAAATCATTGCCTGGGCGGCCTTAGATGCAGGGAAAGAGGTGCAAATCTTAAAGCAATTTAACCAGCCTGAAGATCACCCGGTGCGGCTTTCTTTTCCGGAAGGTGAATATTTGAAGGGACTACTTCTTCGCGTTTTATAAAAACTTACTCTTTGGTTATTAGAAGATTACTCTTCCTTTTTAGTTAAAAGGGTTCCTCTTTATTTTTTGTTGGGGACTATTCCTCTTCTTTAAAAAACACCTTGTAATAGTTCATCGATTTATCTTCGTCATAACCTTTCTCGATGAGTTCTTTGTCCCCATGAATATAGATGTGGAAGTTCTTATCGAGTTTTAACACACTTTTGAATACTCTGGCCTGCTTCTTTACTGCAGCGCCGGAGATGTCAAAGCTGTCTGCAATGGTCGTATCAAATTCCTCTTCGTAGCTCTTCTTATAATTCTTAAAAGATTCTATACCTTCCTTATTGGCAATAACTTCATTTGAGAACTCCTCCAAATCGAAGCTTTCTTTTTCTTTGAAGTACTTCATTGATTTATTCAATAAATCAATCTTGTCCGCCTTCGTCATCTCGAAATTCTCATCCAGCTTGTCGGTAACGAAGCTCTTGTACACGCCAAGGACGTTGTTCGTCTGGTTGTAATTATCGTTACGAACCTTAAGCTTCAAGAATTCATCTTTCCAGTACACGGCTTCGGCACTCCTATTTGTCTGGTCAATTACCGCGACTTTGTAGCCTTCTTCTTTTTCGGTTTTAAAGATCAAACAACCCTTATCGAGTTTACTGATGTTGATGGCCTCCTCTTCGTACCTCATGCCAAAGCCCGCATGCTCAGGATATACCTTTAGATATGTTTCTTTTGTTTCTGATTTGAAGATGCCGATCGCATCATGCAGCTCGCCTTCTATCTGAACATTCTCAAAAAATGCAACATACAACTCTCCCGACTTGATCTTGGGATGGCTGGAAATTTCGTATAGGTATTTGGCTAGTTGCTGACTATTCTCGTGAAAGCTTTCTCCATTTTCGAAGATTGCCGTTGCGAAATGAAATACCTCATTGAGGTTCAAGTCATCATTTGGATGCGTAAATCTGTATATTTCGTTAACCTTGGCATACGGCGTAAGGAAATATTGAAGCAGCAGATTCTTTAATAACTGATCCTCAATTTGTAAGGACTGCTCTGACAAAACATAAAATTCATCCTGTGCTTTATTGCCTATTCTGTGTATAGAAAGATCGGCCAGGCTAGCCTCATAAAAAGAAATCATTCGCCAAAAGTACTAAACCTTCTCTTCTTCTGGCGTATCTCTAAGCTTAATTGGATGTTTTGATTTGCCTTTCATTTTAAGGTTCAGCATCTCTACAAGGATCGAAAAAGCCATGGCAAAGTAGATATATCCTTTAGGAATGTGCTGCTCGAAGCCTTCAGCCAGTAGTGAAACACCGATCAACAGCAAGAACGACAAAGCAAGCATTTTAACTGTAGGGTGGTCGTTTACAAAGTTGCTTACTGCATTAGATGAGGCCATCATAATGAGTACAGCAATTATTACGGCAGCAATCATGATGGTCACGTGATCTGCCATTCCCACTGCAGTAATAACAGAATCCAGTGAGAAAACCACATCAAGCAAGAGAATTTGAGTCAAAACGCCATTGAAGGTGTACACTTTAACATTCCCTCCCCCTTCTTCTTCACCCTCTAGCTTCAAGTGTATTTCATGTGTACTCTTATAAATTAAGAACAAACCTCCTGAAATTAGAATCAAGTCCCTACCTGAAATAGCAAGTTTCTCCAGCCATTCAGAACTGTCAATGCTAATCCATTCGCCGACATTAAATAAGGGTGTAGTCAGCGTCATAACCCAGCTTAAAGACAGAAGCAAGAGAACCCGGGTGATCATCGCCAATCCAAGACCCCATTGCCTCGCCTTTTTCTGCAGGTTTGCAGGAAGTTTGGAGGAAAGTATGGAGATAAAAATAATGTTATCAATTCCAAGTACGATTTCTAAGAGCGTTAGGGTGATTAAGGAGATCCAGGCTTCGGGGTTCGAGAATATTTCCATCTATATCTATTTTGGCTCTAAGATATACAAAAAGCTTGCCCTTTCTAACAGGCAAGCTTAAAACTGAAGGGTCTTTTGGCAGCATTCTTTAGCCGAATACCCTATTTAAACGTTATAGAGCCGTAAGCCGATTTGACTTTCACGTAATTGCTTGAAGAACCATTTCCTATTTTGCCTGTGTAGTTTTTAGTTGAGGAGTCATCATCATCAGAATTTATTGATCTTGCAGACACAGAATTGCCATGATTAAAGCCTCCATAGCTTGTTTGCACATCCAGGTTGGCATCATAGCCATCTGCGAAGTTTAAGCCCACGTTTACATATTGCACGTCCAGGTTCAGTCTTTTGCATCCTTCACTTACATGCAGTACGTTAAGGTTGTTATATTGCATCTTGAAATTGGAAGAGCCTGTAAGGTTTGCAATGGTTACACCTGTGTACTCTGAATTTAAATTCAAGTTTTCAATGCTGCCGATTTCCAAACCACCATACTGAATCTTAATTGCATTAGCGCTCCGCTTAACGCTTTGTATCCGCACTTTAGTGTATTGTGCATTAAGGTTCAGCTGTCCTACTGTTCCAAGTGTTAATCCTTCGCCATACTGTTGATTAATCACAGCATCGCCGGTTATAGATTTTATATCAGCTTTAACATACTGCGCCGTCAGGTTCAAGGAGCCTACTGTGCCCAAGGTTAATCCAGACCCATATTGGTGTTTGATGGTTGCCTTATTGATCTGCACAACGTTTGTATTTCCATATTGAACATTGAGGTTATTGTTTAAATTACTCAGATTTCCCGCCTGAAAGTTGCCGTATTGTACCTTAGCAGAAAGCGGAGCTGCGAAGTCGCCCATGGTAACATTACCATACTGCTGAGACACATTAAGCGCGTTTACAGCTGGCATATAAACAACATAATTGATTTTAACTTCCCTTCGCCATTTACGGCCATTTCGTGTTCCGTTGCCCCAATTACCATTCCGATCACCAATTTTCGTGTTAAAGCTGATCATATCTCCTGCTTTCCCGGCATCAATACCTACCTCATCAAGCAGTTTTTGTGCGTCTTCCGCGTTGTTGCTGTAGGCCATAATCTGTATGTCTGCTTTCACTTCTTTTCTGTCCCAGGTCTTAATCACAATGGAACCAAATTGGTTGTTTAGGCTTACTTTATCAGTTTGGTCTGCGGGGAACGATCTGCTGAACGTTTTGGACCGACCCGGCTGTTCATCATTTTGTAACACGCTCAGCGTGGTCATATCCACGTTTGTATTCACCGCGTACACTGTTGCAGCGGGCTCAGTCTGTGCCTGCACCAGGCTTATTGAAAGTAATAAACATGCAACGCTGAACATTAGCTTTTTCATAGTAGGTTCTCTTTTTTATATTGGTTTACTTGATTTATAATCGTTAACTGCTGACTAACAACCTGCAGTTGTAATTCAAGATTTTTCTGCATGGCTTTCTCTACCAGAGCCTGATTGGCGCTTTTCGGAAGTTGTTGCTTTAGTTGCTTATAGTTGCTTTTTATCTCCTGAAGGTCTGCCGAAAACTCATGATATAGTTGCGGATTCTCTTTCGCCAGCACTTCCAGACTATCCGTCTTGCGTTCTATTAAGCTTGCATATCTGACCTGTTTTTTAGCGTAAGCCGGACTAACATCCGAGACTGTTTGCGTAGGCCTTATTTCATTAAGTGTAAAGTAGAAAATAATAGACATCGCAACGCAAAGCGAGGCGGCAACAGCAATCCATAGCTTAAGCCTATACGGCTCATTTTTCTTTTTTTTATTGAGTGTCGCATCAATTTTAGTCCAGAGTTCCTTTGACGGCAGTTCTGTGTCAAATGATTTTTTGTTTTCTTTAATGTAAGTTTCAAGTCTTGTGCTCATCCTGTTCTCCTTTCGTGTCTAGTAAGCGTTTTAGTTTTTGTTTTGCGCGCATATATTGTGAGCGGGACGTGTTTTCCGATATACCTAATATTTCTGCAATCTCTTGGTGGTCGTAGCCCTCGAAAAGGTACAGCGTTAGTACCACCCGATATCCATCAGCTAATTTTGATACTGCTTTTTTAATGCTTTCAACCTGCAACTGCAAGTTCTCCTCGTCCAACTCCTCCGGTTCAGCCAAATCAACCTCGTTCAATGGAACAAGGTCAAGCTTTCGCTTGCGCAGACAGTTGATAGATTTGTTAATCACAATCTGCTTTAGCCATAAGCCAAAGGTTGTCTCCTGCCGGAAGTCGTGTATCCTGCTAAAGGCCTCAAGAAAAGCTTCCTGCAAGACATCCTCTGCTTCCGCATGATGATTTACGATACGCAGGGAAATGTTGAACATCGCTCTTGAGTACAATTTGTATATTTCAAATTGTGCATTGCGACTTCCCTGTCTGCATTCGTTTAACAAAGAAATGTGCTTATCTATGTATACAGCTTCCAATGTGATGAATTTCTATATAAAGGACAGCATTCTCTATTAAACGTTGCATCATGATCCAAATATATTTTCAAGTCAAATCCTAAATTGGATTAACAAGGGAATATGTGGCTCAAAATGAATATTTTTGCGCCTTAATACTATTCAAAATGCTTAGAACAACGACTTGTGGCGCACTAACTATTAACAACATCGGAGAAAGCGTAACCTTATGCGGATGGGTACAGAAATCCAGGGATCTGGGTGGCATGACCTTTATTGATATCCGTGATCGTTATGGCATAACTCAGTTGGTTTTTAATATGGACGACAATGTTGCCTTGTGTGAAGCGGCACGCAGCCTTGGCCGCGAGTTTGTAATCCAGGCTAGCGGTACTGTAGTTGAGCGTTCAAACAAGAACCTTAAAATCCCGACAGGAGAAATTGAAATAAAGATCACTTCCTTAGATATACTGAACTCTTCCAAAATACCTCCCTTTTTAATTGAAGACGATACCGATGGTGGTGACGACCTGAGAATGAAATACCGTTACCTGGATTTACGTCGTACACCAGTTCGTAACAACATGATCTTGCGTCATAAAATGGCTCAAGCAGTTCGTCGTTACTTAGATGGTCTAGATTTTATCGAGGTAGAAACACCTGTATTGATTAAATCCACGCCAGAAGGTGCAAGAGATTTTGTGGTTCCAAGCCGAATGAATGCAGGCGAGTTCTATGCTTTGCCGCAATCACCGCAAACCTTCAAACAGCTGTTAATGGTTTCTGGATTTGACAGATACTTCCAGATCGTTAAGTGCTTCCGCGATGAAGATCTACGTGCCGACAGGCAACCTGAATTTACGCAGATAGACTGTGAAATGTCTTTTATCGAACAAGAGGATATCTTAAACACCTTCGAGGGGCTGATCCGCACCTTGTTCAGAGATATCAAGGGCATAGAACTTCCAGAAGTACCTAGGATGCAATATGCAGATGCAATGCGCTTGTACGGCTCTGATAAGCCAGATACCCGTTTCGGTATGCAGTTCGTAGAATTGAATGAGCTTGTAAAAGGTCATAACTTCCCTGTTTTTGAGCAGGCAGAGCTTGTTGTAGGGATCAACGCAAAAGGCGCTGCACATTACACCAGGAAACAACTTGATGAACTTACCGACTTCATAAAGAAGCCACAAATTGGTGGAACAGGCCTTATTTACTACAGACATAACCTGGATGGATCCCTTAAGTCCTCTGTAGACAAGTTTTTTAATGAAGAAGAACTTAAACGATGGACAGCTGCGTTTGAATCTGAACCTGGTGATTTAATCCTGATCATGGCTGGTGGAAAGGATAAGGTGCGCAAGCAACTGAACGATTTAAGACTGGAGATGGGCAACAGACTAGGCCTAAGGGATAAAAACACATTTTCTGCCTTATGGGTGCTTGATTTTCCTTTGCTGGAGTGGGATGAAGAAAGTGGACGTTATCATGCCATGCATCATCCATTTACCTCTCCTAAACCAGAAGATATTGCCTTATTAGACACAGAGCCAGGCGAAGTAAGAGCAAACGCTTATGACATGGTGGTTAATGGAACAGAGATCGGTGGAGGTTCCATCAGGATCCACGACCGCAGCCTCCAGGCATTGATGTTCAAACATCTTGGATTCACCACCGAAGAAGCACAAAAACAGTTCGGCTTCTTGATGGATGCTTTTGAGTTTGGCGCTCCACCACATGGCGGTATTGCCTTCGGTTTCGACCGCCTTTGCTCAATCTTTGCAGGTCTGGATTCAATACGTGATGTAATTGCCTTCCCGAAGAACAATTCTGGAAGAGACGTAATGATTGATAGCCCCTCAACAATTGATCAAAAGCAATTGGATGAACTTAGAATCAAAACCGTTGCTAAATAGCGAGAGGATTAATATATAACAGAAAAGGAGCATGTAAACATGCTCCTTTTTCGTTAAAATAATATCTTAATAGGTTTCACTATCTGGCGGTATTCCGTAGTCGACATACCCTACCGGCTTAACCTTTAGTTTCTTTTTACCACCAATCCAGGATTTAACAGAATTAAATATTCCTGAAAGATGTTCGGCATCCAATGTCTTGCCTACATTACGAGTAGCCAGGCCGACCAACGCTTTTGTAATAAATCCCGATCCCCTAAAGAGCGTATTGTTCATTAATACAGGAAGTATAAAGGACATGACTTTGCCGCTAACATGCAACTGCTCATCTGCTTTAAAGATTGTGGAGGGAGTCAGGTACTTCTTAACCATGTTTTTAAAGGTGTACCGCTGTAGGAAAACCTTTGCGTCACTTATAATAACAACCTCCTGAATCATGTATTCTGCTTTAAGCGCTCTCCTGGTAGCCTGCAACTCATCCAGGTTCTTGATATTATAGTTTCTCATCTTCCTTGTCCGCTATTTTATTGAAATACTTCTTTATTGCAATATTGATAAGTGCTTTCTCGATGTACTTTTCCTTGGTCATGTTAACCACTACCGCGATTAGGATTAATATCAAGCAAACAGATCCGAACCCAGCCGTAAAGCTGTTAAATACGTCCGATAAGAATAAGGCCAAAGTAATTATCGCAAACAAGAAGGCCAATATGTAGCAAATGATCACAAAAGCATTTGTAATCAGATCTGCAAACATCTTCGAGATCTTCTCGAGCAAATATAACCGCAGAAATTCTGCACGTGTCTCCAGATATATCTTCCCTTCCTTAAGGATATCTTCGAATTGTTTTTCTGTATTTTCCTGCATCACTGTAAGTGTTTTAGATAGGTACCTATGCGTGTTCTACATCATCTTCAAAGTCATCTTCGAGATCAAGCTTGTTTTTAACAGCGTTGACAACCTTTTCTTTCAGGTCAGAAAGATTACCCAGTTGGTCAGCTGCACGTTCCTGAATCGTGTCTCCAAGATCTTTTATAGACTGTCCTAAACGGCCACGAGTTTCAGTTCCCGATTCTGGCGCAAATAATAAACCCAATGCTGAACCAGCTGCAAGACCTGCAAGAAGTCCTATTAATACTTTTGAATTGTCATTCATGTCGTCTAAATATTATGTTTTCGTGTTTGATTATAATAACTCTTCGGCTTCAGAAATTGTTTTAATTCTTTCCAATCTATCAGAAGCCATTGCGCTTGTCTCATAAATCTTAATCAGCAGGATAAAGTAAGACAATAACAAGGGTCCAAAAACCAATCCAAGAATTCCAAAAAGCGGAATTCCAATCACTACGCCTATTACTGTTATTATCGGATGGATGTTGCCGACGCGTTTCGCGATCATAAAACGGAGTACATTGTCGATGTTGATGATCACAACAAAGCCAAAGGTCAGCATTGCCCAACCGGCAAAGCTATGTCCGTCAACAATCTGAAGTATGGCCGCTGGAACAAAGATTATTGGCGGACCGAGTATTGGAATAAAGGAAACGAATGTCGTTATCACACCCCAGAAGAAGGGGTCACTGTAGCCTAAAAGAAAAAACGACAAACTTACCAACGATCCCTGAACAACGCAGATGAGCCCCTGCCCAACAACATTGGCAAAGGTCGTATTCTTCATTTCCTCCGCAAACAGTAGTGCATTTTGCTCCCTAAGTGGTGCATATTTCAGCATTGCTTCTTCAAACCGGTCATTCTCTACCAACATGAAGTACAAGAGAAAGTACATAAGCAGTAAGCCAAATACAATATCAAAGGCGCCAGAAATAATAGATGGAAAGAGTTCAGTGGCCCAGCTGCCTGCTCTATGCAGCCCCTCCTCGATCAGGCTTTGCACATTATTGCCGACAGGCATCAGGTGCTTAAGTTTGAAGAAAAGATTCTTATAGTAGATCTGGTCGCTCTGCAGCTCCGTGATCTTGTTTATGACCAGGCTGCTTAATCCGTAGAAAGGCAGCACAATCAATACCATTGATGTAAACAAGAGCAGTATGGCAGCAAAACGCCTGTTCATGCCTTTTACGTCAACCAGGTAAACATATGCCGGTCGCATGATCGTGTATAAAACCAGTGTGCTTAGAATGGCACTAAATATGCCCAGTAGTGAATAAGCGATCAAGCACCCTAACGCAACAATGATGACAAGGTTAATGTTATTACGCTGCTTGTATGAGAAAAGGGACATGTATTCGCTTAGGTATCCAGGTTTATGGCCTTCATTTTATTGTACAGTGTCTTCCTATCGATATTCAAAATCTTTGCTGCTTTGGTCTTATTGAAATTAACTTCCCTTAGCACATTCAATATCGCTGCGTATTCTGCTTCGAAAGCTGCATTCTTTAAATCTCGTGGTTTTTCAGCACGTTGAATAGAAGATTCAATGTTGGCACTCTTTGCGTACGTGGAAATCTCCAGCGGAAGCGCTTTGAGTTGAATTTCCGAACTTTCAGATAACAGCGTAGCCCTGCGCACCACATTTTTAAGCTCCCGGACATTACCTGGCCAGTTGTAGGTTAGAAAGCAGTTTTCTACTTCTGCAGAGAACGACTGAACGTTCTTGTTCAATTCTTGGTTTGCAAGTTCAAGGAAAGTATTGGCAAAAACCAAGATGTCTTTACCGCGCTCGCACAACTGCGGAAGCGCTATTGAAAACTCGTTAAAGCGGTGGTATAGATCCTCTCTAAACTTACCTTTTTGAATGGCGTTTGATAGGTTTTCATTCGTAGCAACAATGATGCGCACGTCAAGATCTATCTCCTTTGTACTTCCAATGCGCTTTATTTTTCGCTCTTGTACTGTTCTGAGCAAGGCAGCCTGTATGTCGTAAGATAGGTTACCTACCTCGTCCAAAAACAAGGTTCCACCATTTGCCATTTCAAAATGGCCAATCTTGGTATATAATGCACCAGTAAAAGAACCTTTCTCATGACCAAAAAACTCACTTCCGGCAAGTTCCTTAGTTAATGAACCGCAGTCCATTGCTATGAATGGCTGATCTCTTCTTGGGCTATTTAAATGTATAGCTTTTGCTACGGATTCCTTCCCTGTACCACTTTCACCAGTTAGAATTACACTGTAAGAAGTTGGTGCAACCAGCTGAATTTGCTTCAGAAGGTCTCTGGAAGCTTGGCTCTGACCGGCAACAAAGTTGGCGTCCTGATTATAAACATGCTTTACAGTCTTCTCCTTTTGATTTTCGGATTGCGAAGCAGCCAATGCACTTTGAATTTCAATGGCCTTGTTTATGGTATTAAGAATTTCGTCGGGATAAAGGGGCTTTGTGATGTAGTCAAAAGCACCGAGCTTAATAAGCTCTACGGCAACCTTCACATCAGAATAACCTGTAATTATAATGACGCAGGTACCTGGATAAAGTGCTTTGATTTTTATTAATATTTCGCGTCCGTCGGTATCTTCCAAACGGTAGTCACATAGCACCAAGTCATAAGTCTCTTTTGCAAGGTGGTCCATCGCAGAAACACCACTCGTCACGGCGTCAACTAAGAAACCGTTTTTGCTTAAGAATTTAGAAAGCAATAAGCCGATATTGACCTCGTCGTCAATAATTAATATTTTTCTCATACTTAAAGAAGCGTCAACTATAATTTTGACTCTAAATATAGCGAAATCTTTTTACTGGGAAATATTTTCTACACTTTATGCATTAGAA
>JAQBOT010000054.1 GCA_028287885.1 Pedobacter sp. | reverse complement strand
CACATGAAACGCACACAGCGTGTGTTGTAGTTGTGTGTCTGCTGTGGCTCAGATCTTGGATATATGAGTCAGTTTACTGAGGCCAGCCGTTAGACCTTTCCTTGATCATGTAACTTACTGTAAATGCAGAAAGTCCTGAACTTTTTGGCCCAGGACTTTCTGCTTACTTGAATGTTTATTTAATCAGTAAATCTGCCTAAACAATGATCTTTGCCTTTATCAGCCAACTTTCCATTTGTTGTTGAAGCTTTAACGCCTCTTCACGTGCACGTTCAGCGAAGTCTGTGCCCTTTGAAGCGTAAATAATTCCCCTTGAAGAATTTATCAACAAACCACAATCTGCGTTCAGGCCATGCTCACAAACTTCATCCAGACTGCCACCTTGTGCACCCACTCCGGGAACCAAGAAGAAGCTGTTTGGGGCAAGTTTTCTAATGTTTTGGAATTCTGTTGCCCGTGTTGCACCAACAACATACATCAACTGCCCGCTATTTGCCCAATTACTGGAAGTTCTGATCACAGATTCGTACAATTTCTCTGTTGCGGTTTCTTTCAATTGAAAATCTTTGTGGCCAATGTTAGATGTTAGCGCCAGCAGTATGACCCATTTATCCTTGTGCTGAAGAAAGGGAACAACCGAATCTTCGCCCATATAAGGTGCGACAGTTATGGAATCAAAGCTCATACCCGACTTCTCTGTGTTAAAAAAAGCCTCAGCATACATGTTTGAAGTGTTTCCGATATCGCCACGTTTCGCATCTGCGATACTAAAAATTTCTTTTGGAAAGTACTTCCAGGTCTCCGTTAGGGTACTCCAACCCTGTACACCCAAACATTCGTAAAAAGCGGTATTAGGTTTGTAGGCTACACATAGATCATGGGTGGCATCTATGATTTGCTTATTAAATTCCAGAATCGGATTATCGTACTTTAATAAATGTGGAGGGATATTTTCAATTACCGGATCCAATCCAACACATAGAAACGACTTTTTCGATTTGATTTGCCCGATGAGTTGATCTTTGTTCATTTATGATGCTTTTGGCACAAAGATGGCATTTTTAAGGACTGCAGCACACCTGATTCGTTAAACAAGGACAAAAATTTAATTTGAAACAATTTTTAATTTTTCTTGGAGTTTAGATAAGTATTACATACAATTGCATCATAATTCTCTAAAGTTCATCTGAACACAAGAAAATCTCAAACACAATCAAGTACTATTTCAAAGTCAAAATTGCATCTTATTGCTTTATTCAATTGAAAAATCACTTTAAAATTTCTCTACAACTATATAATGTTTAATAAAACAGAATTAAATGAAAAGCTTACCGCTGAACTGCGCGAGCTTGCGAAAGCCAATGGTATCTTAAATGCTGATGCTTTAAGAAAAGCAGAACTAGTCGAAATTATATCACAGATAAAAGCACAGGAAACTGAAGATACCTTGACAGAAGCACCATCATCTGTTAAAGCGCCCAAAGTAAAGCTTGCGAAAGCAAACGGAAATGCGACGGATAAGCCGGTTAGAAAAAGAACTCGGATTGCCAAGGACGAATCAGATTCTAATAATTCCAATTCTTTTAATCGCCCGACTTTATTTGAAGAAGAAGCTCCGTTTAGAAATCGCGTGGGCCAGGAAGAGCAAGTTCAAACCGAAACGGAAACAGCAACAGAGGTTGAGTCTGAGCCTGAAAGCGCGCCAGTAGAAGCAGCGCCCGAGAAAACAGAGCATCATAAAAAAGCTGACATTCAAACAAGTCATCAGACACCAGCAGTTGCACAAACAGGCGAATTGAAGAAGCAACGCCCTCCTAGAGAAGACAACCGTCCTAAAAATCAGAACAACAATAAACAAAACGAAAACAGCTATTCCAATCTGGATTTCGATAACACCATTACCAACGAAGGTGTATTGGAGATCATGCCTGATGGTTACGGGTTTTTAAGATCTGCGGATTATAACTACCTCTCTTCTCCCGATGATATTTACGTTTCTCAATCCCAGATTAAACTTTTTGGATTGAAGACTGGAGATACTGTAAAAGGCAGCATCCGCCCACCAAAAGAAGGTGAAAAATATTTCCCGCTTGTTCGTGTAGAGTCGATCAACGGGCGCTTACCGGCAGACGTGAGAGATAGGATTCCTTTTGATTACTTAACTCCATTGTTCCCTACAGAACGATTGAACCTTTTTACAGAAACAAACAACTACTCAACCCGGATCATTGATCTTTTTACACCGATAGGAAAAGGACAGCGTGGGCTAATCGTAGCACAGCCAAAAACAGGTAAAACAAACCTGTTGAAAGAAGTTGCCAATGCAATTGCAAAAAACCACCCCGAGGTATATTTAATCATTCTGCTAATTGATGAACGTCCGGAGGAGGTTACAGACATGGCAAGAAGCGTTAGAGCAGAAGTTATTGCCTCTACCTTTGATGAGCCGGCTGAACGCCACGTTAAAATAGCGAACATTGTATTAGAAAAAGCCAAGCGCCTGGTAGAATGTGGCCATGATGTGGTTATTCTTTTGGATTCAATTACACGTTTAGCAAGAGCTTATAATACAACTGCACCTGCTTCAGGAAAAATCCTTTCTGGTGGTGTTGATGCGAATGCTTTACACAAACCGAAACGCTTCTTTGGGGCTGCCCGGAATATTGAAAAAGGAGGTTCTCTTACTATTCTTGCCACTGCACTTACCGATACCGGATCTAAAATGGATGAGGTGATCTTTGAAGAATTCAAGGGTACAGGAAACATGGAGTTGCAGCTTGACAGAAAACTATCCAACAAACGTATATTCCCTGCTATTGACATTACGGCCTCTAGTACTAGAAGAGATGACCTATTGCATGATAGAGACACCTTACAACGCGTTTGGATCTTACGAAATCATCTTGCGGATATGAATGCTCAGGAAGCCATGGAATTTGTACAAGGACAGATTAAAAATACCAAAAGCAACGAGGAATTCCTGATATCGATGAATAGCTAATATCGATGAAAAGGTTAATACCTAATGCATTAACTTGTGCCAATCTTTTATCTGGGTGCATCGGAATAGTCTTCGCATTTAAAGGAAGACTAGATGTGGCGGCTTATGCCGTATTGGTTTCAGGTATTTTCGACTTCTTCGACGGATTTTCAGCACGTTTACTGAATGTTAAATCGTTAATTGGCAAAGAACTCGATTCTTTGGCAGATATGGTAAGTTTCGGCTTTCTTCCAGGAGTTGTTATGTATAAACTTTTGGAAGGAAGTGATTACTCCTCCCCTTACCTGCCCTTTATTGGTTTTCTGATTACCGTGTTCTCTGCATTGAGGCTGGCTAAGTTCAATTTGGATACCCGGCAAACCGAGGATTTTATTGGCTTGAATACGCCGATGAATACCTTGTTTATTGTCTCCCTGCCATTCATACAAAAAGATTATCCGGCCTTGATCAATTCAACAATCTTGTTAATCGCAATAACGGTGCTGATGTGCTGGCTGCTTGTTTGTGAAATCAAGATCTTTTCCCTAAAGTTTGGGTCCATAAAGTGGATTCACAATAAAACCAAATTCGTTTTCCTTATTATATCAGCAGTGTTAATTGCTTTTCTTAAATTTGCCGCCATACCGTTTGTTTTGGTACTATACATCGCTTCTTCTATAATACACTTTAGGAGCAACCATGTTTAGCATATAGAATAGCCCTTAATTAGACAAAATAAAATACACAAATGAGATTTATCGCAGAAATAGACGTAATGCCAAAGAAAGAAATCCTTGATCCTCAAGGAAAGGCTGTAACTGGAAGTATGAAAAATGTTGGTTTAGCCGAGATTACCAATGTACGTATAGGAAAACACATTACTCTTGAGCTTGTAGCAGACAGCAAAGAACAGGCTGCAGAGAAGGTTGATGCAGCTTGCAAGAAATTGTTGGCAAATCTTATTATGGAAAGTTATGTATTTGAATTAGCAGCTGTTTAAAGCTGCTTTTCAAGTTCAGCTTTAGTTGCGTCAAGTTGATTATTCAACACAAGAATAAAAGTGGTCAGATCTTGAAAAGCCTGAGGCAAAGCATCAAGATTAGTTAGCTCACGTGCATTTTGTTCTATCATTTGCATGTGGTTCTTTGCATCATCCCGGCCTACATACGAAAATGTAGGCTTTATTTTATGTGCACAGCTGGAAACCTTTGGCCAGTCTTCTTGTGATAGCGCCTGTTCCAATT
>JAQBOT010000044.1 GCA_028287885.1 Pedobacter sp. | reverse complement strand
GGGGTTTATCCGATAAGTATTCCTTCTTCAACAAGAATTATGCAAAAAAAGACCACGACTATCCATTGCTATTCGATAGCAAATTCAATCCAAAACCTGCATACAAAGGAATGATTGAAGCTGGATTAGGAAAATAATCTATAGTAAGTTAATGTTAAAGGGTGTCGCCGTAAGGTTTGACATCCTTTTTTTGTTTGCATCTAATAACTTTTGCAAGAACTTTCCGTTTGCTATCTTAGGTACACCAACTATGGGTTTTCGCATGAGGTATTTTTCAATCATTATTTTCCTTTTATATTTTTCAAGCGCGTACGGTACGCAGCTTTTGATTAACCACCCACAAAGCGAATCTTCAGATACGGTTGCAGAGCCCGGGTTAAAAGACGTTTTAAGTTTTCCAATTGGGGCTGCAGTGAAAATCAAGCTGCTTCGTAACAATGCGGTCTACAGAAAGCTTATAGTCCAGCAGTTTAACAGCATCACTGCAGAAAATGCAATGAAGTTTAATTCGTTACATCCGGAACCGACTGTTTTCCGCTGGAGTGATGCCGACTACATCGTGGACTTTGCCAAGGCGAATAACATCAGGGTTCATGGCCATACATTAATTTGGTCGAAGTTTAATCCTAAATGGGTGACGGAATTCCAGGGTTCTCGTACCGACTGGGAAAATTTACTAAAAACACACGTTCAATCAATTGTTTCTCATTTCCAGGGAAAGGTAGCTTCTTGGGATGTCGTTAATGAGGCTTTTGAAGATAATGGAAATTATAAGTCCTGCATTTGGCTTGAAAAGCTCGGGCCAAGCTATATAGAATTGGCATTCCGGTATGCACACGAGTGTGATCCAGATGCATTATTGTTCTATAATGATTATGGACACGAGTTTGGAGGGAGAAAACTGCAAGCTATTTTGAATATGGCCAAAGATTTTAAACGTAGGGGCGTTCCAATCTCCGGTTTGGGACTTCAAATGCACACGGTTGTAAGAATGGAGGATGCAAAAATCGCAAAGACCCTCCGGACTGTTGCCGCTGCTGGATTGAAAGTGCACATTTCGGAGTTGGAAGTTTCGGTGCGCTATCAAAAGCCCGCCTCCTTCATACTTGATAGTAACCTTGCTTTACAACAAGCTGAAAAATATCGGGCAATCTTCCAAGCGTATCAAAGTATACCAAAATGGCAACAATTTGGTATTACCACCTGGAATGTTGCCGATGCGGATTCTTTCCGCAATTCAAAAATCAAAAATCATGATTTCCCTTTACTATTCGATCTAAATTATAAGCCAAAAGCGGCTCATGACGTCTTAATGAAGAGAATAAGGAAAAAATAGGCAATCTTTCCGAGATTTATTCTTTAAAGGAATGCTTTTTACGGGCATTTTTTTTATCGTGCTCGAACAATGGTCCGATTGATGTTGTTACTGATGTTGTTCACAATATTATGGCTATACAATCAAGATCAAGTTACATTCTAAGACATATTATGCCGATAACGGATGTTATCATGCTTAATGCTATTTACTATATCTCTTATTATACAACCATCTACCTGGGGAAATCAATATCGCAAGAAATTATACAAAACCAAATTATCGTTTGTAATTTATTGTGGTTGGTTTGCACCGCGATGTTAGGTCTTTACCGCTTGACAGGCACAAGAAGTTTGGAAGAGCTATATCGCGGTACACTACGCAGCATTGTATCTCATTTCATTCTATATACTTTATACCTGCTGTTTTCTAAAGAAGTAGACTTCTCCCGCACATTCCTAATCGTCTTCTATGGTTTGCTCTCGGTAGGCTTTATTATAAATAGATTTGTTGGTACTTCATTTCAGTTTGTTCTGATCAACAAGTTTAAGGGCGCGCGCAAGGTAGCAGTGATGGGCTCAAACAATACTGCCCTGCGCATATCAACTTACTTGCAATCTCAGCGCAGCCTTGAGTTCTGTGGCTTTGTAGGTGACGATGCCAGCATTTATACTGAACCAGGTGGCATTGTTCCGGAGTTTGTTTCCAGAAAGATTTCAGAAGCGGCAAAGCAAGGCATTAAGGACATTTATGTAGCTGTAGCTCCCAACCGCATGTCCCAGTTGAAAGCATTAGAGGAAGAAGCGGATAAACTTTGTGTGCGCTTGAAGTTTGTTCCAGATCTTGGCGGACAAATTTCCCCATCCTACATGATCAATTACCTGGGAAGCGAATTCCCAGTGATCACTTTAAGAAAAGAGCCACTGGAGGAAGTTGGAAACAGGTTCAAAAAACGCATTTTCGACCTTGTATTCAGTTCGCTTGTTATATTATTTATCCTGAGTTGGCTGTATCCCATCCTGGCGATACTGATTAAAATGCAGAGTAAAGGTCCGGTGCTATTTAAGCAGCTTAGAAGTGGGAGGGATGATGAGCCTTTCTGGTGTTACAAGTTTCGAAGTATGACTGTAAATTCACAGTCGGACAGCAAGCAAGCTAGTAAGTTCGATGCACGGGTTACTCCGATTGGTAAATTCCTGCGCAGATCTAGTTTGGATGAAATGCCACAATTCTTCAACGTATTTCTTGGTAACATGAGCGTAGTCGGACCAAGGCCACACATGTTAAACCATACTACAGAATACAAAGAGATCATCAATAATTACATGGTTAGGCATTACCTCAAACCAGGAATTACTGGCTGGGCACAGGTGCATGGGTTCCGTGGAGAAACCCGCAAGCATGAAGACATGGAGAATCGCGTTAAATACGACATCAATTATCTAGAATCCTGGACTGCGATGCTTGACGTGAAGATTATCTTTATGACGGTCATTAACGTCATCCGTGGAGAAGATAATGCCTACTAAATAAGGTGTTTGTTTTTTAGCAGCCCACTTTTAATCAAACGTTCAAAACTCTTGGTTCCTGGCACCTGCTTTAAAACTTCCAAATGCCGCAAATGGTGTATATCTGTACCGATAAAATCTATCATGTCTTTTTCCACAAGCTTTTCTGCAATGGATTTCACATTCTTTCCGTAATGTCCTGTTAACGACAGTGCATTTAACTGCAATTCTACGCCCATTTCTTTTAGGCGCTTATAGTAATCAAACTGCCGGTGAAAGAACTGAAAACGTTCTGGATGGGCAAGTATAACTTGGTAGCCCTTTATTCCCAAATCAAATATTTTTTCCTCCAGGTCTAATGGTCTTGAAATCTGGCTGAATTCTATAAGTAGTCTATTTCCCGGCATTGGCATTACCGATTTCGCGTTTAGTTGCTCATCAAACTGCTCATCCAAATAATACTCAGATGACAGCTTTATGCTAATCCCCGCCGGCACATGACCGGCAAGAAGTGCATGTCCAGCCGTCAAAGTTTCTTTTGTGTTTGGGTGGATGCCTTGTAAAGTATGTGGAGTTGTGATTAAATACTGAAATCCAAGTTCTTTAAGCCCGCTAATGATGCTGACACTATCCGAAACGTCTTTAGCTCCGTCATCTACCCCTGGAACCAGATGTGAGTGCATGTCTAGGGCAAGTTCAGAGAAGTCCGAGTATGTGCTTCGTCTACGATTAAAAAAAAACATGTATGGAATAGGTTTGCGTTAATCCCAAAGATAAGTAAAAGTTATTTTCTACTAAGCGCCTTTTTTTTATTTAAGATTCAAACTTTGGTAGAATGTGACTTTGTTTTAATCTGGAAATAAAGTATATTCAATATAGGTCTCAAAATATTACCAAATCGTAAACTATTTCCCCTATGGCTAAAATCAAGACAAGTAAAGATCTTAATATTGAAACACTGAGAGGCCTAGCAATCTTGCTTATGGTATTGGGCCATGTTATTGGTTACAGTACTGAGATGGGCTTGAAAGTTAAAGATGATTCTGATTGGAGATTCTCCTACTATGTCTTGCAGTATATAAGAATGCCACTGTTTACCGTTATTTCCGGCTACGTTTATGCTTACAAACCTTTGGCTAGGTTTTCGTCCACAAGTAAATTCGTCACGCGTAAAATTACCCGGTTGCTGTTTCCCCTTGTCGTTGTTTCCACGCTGTTCTTTATTGTTCAGTATATCACGCCAGGGACAAATGCAAATGTTGAACTAGGTGGCATTTGGCGCATTTATATCTTTCATTATGCACACTTCTGGTTTCTTCAGGGTATGATGATCGTCTTCCTTATTATAATTCTTTTGGAGCGGTATCACATTTTAGACTCACTAAAATCCGCGCTTGTTTGTCTTGCGCTTTTTGCAGCTATATTCCTTACAGATCAGCCACAAAGTAAATTCTTCAGCTTAAATGAAGTGCCATTCCTGTTAGCCTTTTTCACTCTTGGCCTCACGCTTAAACGCTTTCATGATGCGCTGTTCACTAAAAAAACAATAGTTATATGCGCAATTATATTTAGCTGTGCCATCGCTTATCAAATCTCCCTCTTTGGAATTCCACTATCAGGTTTCCTAAACAACTCCTTAACACTCCTAGTCGGATCATCAGCTTGTATACTTTTAATAAATATTGGAATCGAAAGCCGAAAGCTCATTTGGCTTGGTAATTTTTCATACGGGATATACCTTTTTCACGTATTCGGAACTGCTGCAGCAAGGATGATCTTATTGAAAGTACATGTTACTAATAACTTCATACATGTTATTGGTGGAATGATCTTAGGGGTTGGGCTACCTGTAATTTTGAGACTGCTAGTTCCGCAAAAGTCCGTCTTCTCTTTGGTTTTCTTTGGAGATAAGATGGCTCCTAAACTTATCGGGCCATCCACCAGTGCTAACCCAGTTGTGCATATTCCAGAATAACAAAGGATAGAGCCTTTTGCTAATGGAAGCGGTATCAATCGAAATCAGCTGACGTACTTTACTCTATTCCTCAGCCATGCTTCTGGGAGCATATGATATTTGCCTGCAAATGGCTAAAATCTTCAACTGTACCTCCGCTATTCTTCTTTATATTCAATTGAAGGATGATGTCGCATGCAAATGTAAATGACTGTGGATTAATTTAAGATTTAACGGTATGACTTAGCCGCTACAAAATTACAGAACTTGTTACTTGCCTGTATCACAAGGAATTGATACAGGCGCATGCTAACGTTATAGTTATATATGTGCGTATTTTGCCCTTTAACATCCTATGTGAAACCATAAATTAACACCATTAATCTTAATCATTTTCTTAAAATTTGTGGAAGTATCAAATATATTCCAGAGATTCGCATAGTTCTGTAGTTTCTTCATTGCAATTATTTTTATTTTGAAACTATAAGTTAATTTGCATGTTAGGAATAAAAGTGGGTTTTTGAAGTTGGGGATCAATTTGCAGGTATTGTAAAACAAAGAGATCCGGAGCGCAATTTACCCGTCGTGACAATTATTAAAGGGGTAAGCTTTAGCGGTTGCGGGTTTTGGCGAGTACAAGTTATTACCTCTTCAATTATTTCACATTTTTAATTAATGGTTTAATAGAAAAAGTTTTTCTTTGGATTAGGGCTGTATTACTGAACACAACTTGAAAAATGCAGTCATTTATGAAATTCCTCAGCCTCTGAGATTGGATGCTATTTTAGATCCAAGGATAATTAAGACCAAATATTATGGAAACTGTTTTTATAACCCTGATTCTTTTAGACTTCCTTGTCGCAATTCATATCGTGATGCGCGCAAAGGAGATTGATGCGGATCACGAAGATTTTTAGTTCATTCAAAAACTAAATTTTAGGACAAACCCGACAAATCTTTCGAACACATTTGAACCCTTTATATAGGCCAATTTAAGCTATAAGATGTTTGCTGCGGTGTAGAGGTCTGCATTGCTCGATGGATTATTTGCTGACTACGCACTATTCGCTGAGTGCAGGTGTTCTTGGCAACTGCTGATACTTAGCGCTTAACTAAACCTGTGTGTGATAAGATGTGTATAGAAGTGTAACAATGTATAAAGCCACTGCCATTTAGCTTATTGTTATATATCAATTACGCGTTTTCATTTTTGATACGAACGTTAAAAGGACCTTCAATACATTAGAAATTTAAGGTATTCTAAAAATCATCCGATATTTTCTTGAACTTTTAAGATACTTTTAAAAAAAACAAATGATTTTTGTTAAACTAACATGACATATTCAGCGTTATATTTTAATAAACATGTGATATGATGTACAGAGTTATTTATTTAGATGCCAACTCCGAATACAAGACCTTTGATTCGGAAGATTATAATATAATTGCTGATAGCCACCTAAACCTAAAACGCTGTGGTAACAAAATCATCTGTATTGTAGATTATTACTATAATGTAATACTAAATAAATGCACAGATTTTCAATCACACACGCCTCACATCAATCAATTTACGTTTTGATTCTGAGGCTTCGCTGAGCTATATTCAAGTACCTAGGCTAAGTGGAATTCTTGTATTCTTATACATAACTGCACAAATCTTGCAATTTAGTTAACTATAAAAAGACCCTTGCACATGTCTAGTTCTTCGTAATTTGATCAGATATCACAATCTCGCTTAACAATGCATTATACTTCTCAAGCAAGTCAATGTATTTTTGTTGCCAGGTGTTGCTGTTGTTTGTGTCTTCCATGAGCTCACCTTGTTTATTCACGGCTAACCTTGGTTTTCTGATGAAATCTTCTGGCGTAAATAGGTGTGGAAGATCTACTGAAAAATCATAATTGATAACATGTCCAATTTTATAGATGATCTCCGGACGCAACTGCGCTTGATTAAACCAGTTGTATACTGAGCGTCTATTAATATTTAATAAACGTGCCACATCACTTATTGAATTTCCATTTCTTCTTATCGCCCGCTCAAGAATTTGTCCATAATGCTTACTCATAGTTTTATTCGCTTTAGTCTTTTGTCTATTATAGTTTGTATCACCTGGATCCTCATGTTCCAGAACAGAGTTACATGTTCTTATATGCCAGGCTTGCTATTAGAACAAATTCTATTCCTGAATTCTGCGTTTTCCGCCCTAGAAATATAGATTTTGATAGTTTTTTTAAACCAAGGCGAGCTTAGTAGCTGAGAATCAAGTATAAAACTAATCCGTTTTTTGATGTAAAAAGATATTCCTTACAGGAATGCTCAAAAGATACTATCAGTATATGCTTGAAATTGTCGAAAAACTGGGCAGTTTCTAAAAGGTATCGTCATCGCGATCAACTTCCTTAGCATTAAAGTAAATGCTTAAACAGGAAAACACGGCCAACACAAGAAGAATTAAAAATGCAATTATCACGAGATCAATAATTAGATGCTTAACAAATATGCATAACAATTGTGACATTTTGTAAAATTATTTAATATGTATTCTCGTTTCTGCACAAAAAAAATGTGGCATAACTCCACACATTAACTCTAAGTATTAGCAATTGTCATAGAAC
Organism: Pedobacter sp.; assembly: GCA_028287885.1. Classification (GTDB taxonomy): domain Bacteria; phylum Bacteroidota; class Bacteroidia; order Sphingobacteriales; family Sphingobacteriaceae; genus Pedobacter. Next base: position 251 of record JAQBOT010000044.1, on the reverse strand, counting down.
CAGCTCTTTAGTGGCAGGTGTTTAATTTATTTTAACCCATCGCGTGGCTTGGATGCGCAACTGTTTTTTTTACCTGTAATCTTTATTTACAACTGTCTCTTGGTAAACCTCTCAATACCGCAGCCTGCTCTATGGACCGAAAACGTTATTGCACACTTTTCCAAAGTCTTCTGCTGACTAGCCAACCTTAAATAGTTGTCCAAAAATCTGGGCGTCGAAGGTAGAAGCGCTCCTATGTCCCTTATCCATCC
>JAQBOT010000040.1 GCA_028287885.1 Pedobacter sp. | reverse complement strand
CAACGGTAACCTCATATAAAGTCTCGAGGCAGTCGGCAACAAACGCAGGGCAGAAGACCAAAAGCCGCTTTTTACCTCGCGCAGCCATATCCTTTAAGGTATCACTGGTATAGGGTTGTACCCAAGGTTCTTTTCCTAACCGCGACTGAAAACAGACTGAATACTTCTCTGCTGGTATGTTCAACTCTGCCGCAATTAACCTTGCGGTATCATGGCATTGTGCCGAGTAGCAAAACTTGTTTACATCTGTCAACTTACTGCAGCAATCAGCGCTTTTCAAACAATGACTTCCCGAATGATCACACTTAAGAAGTTGTCGTTCAGGCAAGCCGTGGAAGCTAAAAAGAATCTGATCATATCCTTCCGGATTATATTTCCTTGCGTTATCCGCAAAGGCTTCAATCATTAGTTTATTATCATGGAAGGAGTTCACAAAGCTTACCGGTGGGATCGTCTGCCATTTCCCCACAATTTCCATTACCTTCTGAATAACAGAGCCGGTACTTGCAGATGCATATTGGGGAAACAAAGGGATCACCTGAATGCTTTCTACCAGAGCAGCTTTCATGTTCGCCAATGCCGAGGCAATTGACGGACTTTGATATCGCATGGCCAGCTCTACATGATATTCATCACCCAGTTGTTCTTTAATTAAAGCAAGTTGAACCTTGCTGAAATACAATAATGGTGAACCATTTTCGTCCCAGATCTCCTTATATAACTTAGCAGTCTTCGGACTTCTAAATGGAACTATGATTCCTTTTACAAGCAGTGTACGGTTTAAAGCAGGAATATCAATCACCCGCTCGTCCATCAAGAATTCATCTAAATATTTACGTACATCGGGTACTTCCGGGCTATCCGGAGTTCCTAAATTCACTAACAATACACCCTTTTTTCCCATAAATATTTCAAAGCCTGACCGGCCGACCAAGCTTGTTTAATGTGTTATAATTAATATTTTAGAAGATATTCTTTCACTTGCTCCATCAGCCACATAGGCGTGGAGGTAGCACCGCATATCCCTACCCTATCTTCAGGGCTAAACCAGGACATATCAATCTCTTCTGGATTGGAAATGAAATAAGAATGTTCATTATGTTTTTTGCACACATCATAAAGCACCTTCCCGTTGGATGATTTCTTTCCAGAGACAAAGATGATCTTATCATAATACTGCACGAATTCTTCCAGATCAGTATAGCGATTGGAAACTTGTCTGCATATGGTATCGTTTGCATTTACCTCATAGCCCCTTTTAATGAGCTCATCTTTGATTGCATAGAACTTATCCGTGCTCTTGGTCGTTTGACTGTACAAGGTAAATTTAGCGGGCAGATCTATGGAGTCGAGTTCCGAGATGTCCTGAAATACAATTGCCTCACCATTGGTCTGGCCTTCCAGGCCAATTACCTCAGCATGGCCATGTTTACCAAAGATCAAGATCTGTTCCTTTTCATCATAGGAGTGCTTAATGCGATTCTGAAGTTTCAATACCACAGGGCAAGAAGCATCTATCAAGGTTAGTTCGTTTTCCAACGCGAGTTGGTAGGTGGACGGTGCTTCACCATGAGCGCGAATCAGAACTTTTTCATTCCGTAGCAAACGCAATTCCTCATGGTCTATAATTCTTAACCCTTTTTCTGTAAGCCGTTTAACTTCCTCATCATTATGAACTATATCGCCCAGGCAATACAGATATGCATCCTGATCAAGAATGTCTTCTGCCATGTCAATTGCATAAACAACACCAAAACAGAATCCGGATGCCTTATCTATGTTTACAGCTAAATTATATTTCATCTAAAGCGAGGTATGAGGCTACAAATTTACACAAAAACAAGTCAAATCAGCTTTTGTTGTGTTTTATGGCTGTCAATAATTGGCTTTGAATACCAATTATAAACACAACAACCAACATGATCATTTGTAAAGGATGTAAAAGCACATTCAGGACTGGGTTTTGGTCAGTCATGAATGAAATCATTATTCTAGATAAAAAGATCAAACCTATTGGTAAAATGATGATTTCTAAGTCTATGCCAAGAAATATGATTAAGGGGCCGGCAACAACAAGGAGCAGGTAAACAAACTGAATGACTACGCTGCCGAAATTAAGCTTCAAACTTTCTGCAACCGACTTTAAAAGTTCAGACTTACTTAGTTTGGAAACCTGGTAGACAAGCTTATTGGCAAGCAGCAACTCCGCTTTAAAGTTATCCTGCTTAACAATCTTGATCAGATCTATTGCACCTTTGCTGGCGTCAATTTTTGCCTGCCAACCTTTATTTCTATACAAGGTGGCATCCACAATTAAACAATTGTAATTATCGACCTGCAAGAATGAAGGGCTCTTAAGAAGCTTGATCAGCCTTAGTGGGATCAGATTCAACAACACAAAATCATTCAATGGCAACACAAGCCTTTGTAGAAAACTTTCAAACAGCTTGTTCGGCATAATGCTCATCGCCGCAATTTTGAAAACCTTTAGCCGGTTAACCAGGCTATTTATAAACCGCTTTTCAATGGATGTATTTGAATCCAGAAACAGTAGATAGTCGCCAGATATTTCAGACGTTACCCAGGAGTAATCTCCGGCAGGACCTTTCATCAATCTAAACCTTGGATCTTTCTTGCAAACGGCCTCAACCAGCTTTACGTCATTGCTGTCCAATGCAGAGTGGTAAATTATAACTTCAATATTCCGGTATTCCTGGGCAATTATTGAATGCAGCAAGTTCAACAGATTACTTTCCTCGTTTCTTACGGTGATAACAATCGAGGTCAAATCAGAATGTGTTGGCGCAAATGCCGGCAATTTCGGATTAGAGAGAAAGTTGAAGACGGTTACTGAAAACCTAATCACAAGGAAAAAGAGCACGAAATAGGTAAAGATGATCATATCAGCTCAGATAAACGGAATCTTCAACTCCAGGAACATCCATAATAACATTCACATGCTCTTTTAGCACAGTTGCCATTTGCAGGCCCACAAAATCCGTAGCGATCGGAAAAATTTTATGGCTTCTGTCTACAAGAACAACCGTACGGATTTTCTTATGCGGGGTGTTCAGAAACACACCCAGCCCGTAAGCTAGTGTTTTACCGCTATTAAGTACATCATCTACCAGAATGATCACTTTATTCTTCCATTTAGCCTCGTCCATATCCGTTTTAAAGACCAGCTTACTGCTTTGTCGTTCCAGATCAACACGCAACAAAGTAATCTTCAACTCAGAGATTTCTTCCAGCACAGTTTTCAAGCGGATCGCTAGTTTATAACCCCTATCCCAAATCCCTGCAAGCACAACCTCTTTCTCCTCCAAATTATCCTCAAGCAGCTGGTAAGCTATCCGGTTTATTTTTTGTTGTATCTGCGTTTTATCTAGAATTAATAGTTTAGAATCTGCCATTTGTAAGTGATTTGTCGCAAAAAGTAGCCTTTCTGGGGGTTTTATCAAATATCAGAAAAATAATTTCTTTTCTGTGCAACGTTTTCCAGTCCCTTGCGTCTAAATCACAAAGACCTTATAAAAACCTGATGAAAAGATCACGTATATACACTGCAGCCCTGCTTTTGACTGTGTCCCTTAGCTCCCTGAGCTTGTTCGCACAAAGCAGTAAAAACGTTTCTGTTAGTAATTTCAACGAGCTGAGCGTTTCTAGCGGAATAGATCTCTACCTGACCCAGGGATCTTCAGAAAGCTTAAAATTTGTTGGCGACAAAGACCTTTTGGAGAATGTAACGGTTGAAAAAGACGGAACCGGCATAAAGATCAAGTACAAAGATGGCTTTCATTGGTCGGGGCTATTCAGCAAGCAATCAGTAAAGGTCTATGTAACATACAAAACCCTGTATGCAGTTTCTGCAAGTGGTGGAAGCGATGTCTTCACCCAAAACCCACTAAAAACCAACCACCTAACACTGAATGCCAGTGGAGGCTCAGACCTCAAAATGGATGTAGCATGTAAAGATATAGAGATCCATTCTAGTGGAGGCTCAGATGTAGATTTGAAAGGTAATGCGGGAAATATGGCATTACATACCAGTGGTGGCAGTGATGTAAATGCTCTAAATTTTAGGGTAGATTATGCCAAAGTGGAGGCTAGCGGGGGTTCAGATGCAAATATATTTGTCACAAAGGCCCTTGAAGCCAATGCAAGTGGCGGAAGCGACGTGCATTACAAAGGCGATGCTAGCTATAAGAAAACTTCTTCTTCAAGGAGTGGAAGTGTAACTAAAATTGATTAGTTGGAAATCAACTAATCAATTCAAAAACGAATACCAATAATAAAATAGATAAGTTAGTTTTTAGTATCCCTGTTCTGGATGGATGTCCACACAGGGATTTTTTTTATCCTTTCGGTTTCGGGTATGGGTAGTATATAAAGTTTGCCCCTTCGGGAACAATCACAAACACGCACATATAATCTTCCGGCTTCTTATAGCTTTTAAGAAACAGGGGCTTCTTCTCCGGATTCACAATTCCTTTCTGTACAAACTCTTCAAGCGTTGAGGCCTGTATGGACCAATTTGTGTTCAGGTCATCACGGTTTAAAATCAATTCACCTATGCTTACAACATGCTGATGGGCTATGAAAATTGGATAGGTAGATATACCTTCCATCATGATATCGATGGCAACTTCCTTTATAGAATCCGCATACAACTCCAAATCTTTCTCCAAGCTTACCAGGGGACTCTCTTTCTTGCTTTTCTCACCTTCAGTAGGTTCCTGAGGCAATAAATCTTCTATATCCATTATTCTACTCTTAACTTTAATAAAACTACATTCTCTACGTGCTGAGTATGTGGAAACATATCTACCGGCTTAATCCGCACAACTTCATATTTCTCCACCAGCAAAGCAAGATCTCTAGCTTGTGTGGCTGCATTGCAACTCACATAAACAATTTTGTCGGCTTCCATTTCCAACAATCGCTCTACAACGTCTGCATGCATGCCAGCACGCGGTGGATCGGTGATAACAACATCTGGTTTACCATGTTCTGCAATAAAAGGAGCAATCAGGATGTCCTTCATGTCCCCGGCATAAAACTTTGTGTTCGTTATGCCATTCATCTCCGCATTAAACTTTGCATCCTCAATTGCAGTCGGAACATACTCTATGCCAACAACTTCTCTAACGCTTGCCGCTACAAAGTTTGCTATCGTGCCTGCACCAGTATACAAGTCGTACACAAGCTCATCACCCTTAAAATCGGCAAATTCTTTTATGATTTTGTACAACTCAAGTGCCTGGGCAGAATTGGTCTGATAAAATGATTTAGCGCCGATCTTAAACTTCAAGCCTTGCATTTCTTCAAAAATATAGTCGCGACCAGCGTAGGTAATGACTTCCTGATCAAAGATAGTATCGTTCTTTTTTTGGTTGATGATGTATAACAACGAGGTGATCTGTGGAAATTCAGATTTAACATAGGCCATCAAGTCATCAATCTGATCCTGTTGAACAAAAGCGAACACGACCACAACCATGACTTCACCAGTCGAGGAAGTCCGAATAATCAGGTTACGTAAATTGCCTTCATGGTTTCTTAGATCATAAAAACTTAGGCCCATTCTTAAGGCGTAATTGCGTACCTGGTTCCTTAAAGTATTCGAAGGCTCTGCCTGAAGATAGCAATGTTGTATATCCAGAATTTTATCAAAACGGGAAGGCACATGGAAGCCAAGCGCATTCAGTTCCAAATCGTCAGCGCCGTCCATATCCGCCTTGTCTAACCAGCGCTTGTTCGAGAATGTATATTCGAGTTTGTTGCGGTAGTATTTGTTTTCTGCTGAGCCAAGAATAGGCTCCATTGCTGATGTATCAATCTTAGCCAGGCGCTGCAAGGCTGCCTCTACGCTTTTATATTTGAATAGCAATTGTGCATCATACTGCATATGCTGCCATTTACAGCCACCGCAGACGCCGAAATGCTGGCAAAAGGGATCGGTTCTGAGCTGAGAACTGGTGTGTAAGATTTCAATAACCGCTTCGGCGAATTTCTTCTTCTTCTTAACAACACGTGCATCAACGATGTCTCCGGGTACTGCCTTGTCTACAAAGACGACCATGTCTTCGGCTCTGCCAACGCCTTTTCCTTCTTCTGCGATATCAACAATATGTAAATTTGGAAGGATTGTAACCGTTCCGGAATTTTTGTTTCTACTCATTATGCGGCAAATTTAAGGAAAGTTTATTGACCAGCCACAGGTTTTAAGACAATAAGGATCTCAGGAGCATTGAAAAATGCCGTTAGTGAAACAAACCTGGGTGTTTACTTTCTATCTGCCAAGGAATTTTAAGATCACACCTAAAAACCCTAAAGCCAGATTGAAGTTCATATCAAATTTCTCATCAACCAATATTGAAAATTCTAAGACTTCTTTGCTCATGGTAAACGGTGTTATATCTCAAATATAGAGGTTTATATACCGAATACCAAAACAGTCTACCTGGACTTTTGTTTCCGTTAAGTAAGGAAATAGCTCGAACTTTTACAATGCGGCTTTAACCAGGAATGGAAGCAGATCTTTTTGAAAGCTCACGAAGTTCTTTCGAACGTCAGAATCACTTACCGAAGTAAATGCAAAAGAAAACACGATGCTCTTGCTTGCCTTAAGCAGGAAAGCTAAGCCTTCTTTTCTTGAGGGATTGTTTTTAAAGTGGTCGAGCTCCAGGTACGCAGCGAGCAACAAAGACTCCAGTTGATCAGATAAATGTTTCAAAAACTCCTGCGAGTTTGCGTTTTCACGGACAAAATCCCAGCCGATAAACTCATTACAAACCGTGTATGTTAAGCGACAGGTTTTCATCACCAAGGCCTTCAGATGCTCTTCTTCATTTAAGAACTGAGCTTTGTTCTTCAGGATTTCACGTAGATTCATATCCAGATAATCCATTAGAATGGCATCCAGAATCTGCTCCTTACTTTCGAAGTATTTGTATATGGTGGCTTTTGCGATACGTGCTTTTTTGGCAATTTCGTTTACGCTGGTCTTATGATAGCCATACTTTCTAAACAACTCTTTAGCAGCCCTAATTATACTTTCTTTGATCTTTTCTGGTTCCATTTAATTAGTGACCTGTATGTTTTGACCTCCTTGAATACGGAGCGTATACGTTTTTAAATAATGTACTGCCGGCGCTTTCTGCGGACTGCCGTCCAACAGCAGCCATTTCCCTCCCGAGCAGGGGTCTGTTACCGTTATACCACCTTCATCGGGCGTAATTTGGCAAAGCGCTTCAGGGTTTACCGGGCTGCAGCGATCATAGGCCATGTACCCGGTTGCAGTGCGTACGATCAGTAACCCAGCGACACCCTGATCTGGTACCTTTAAGATGCCATTCTCAGACTGGATACTAAATTGCTGAACTGTAATGTTGTAGTTAACCGGCACTTCAGGGATGTATACACCTTGTTTGCCGCAGCTCAAACACAAGAACAACATACCAAGTAGGCCAGCCAGTTTAATCTTTATCAAATTAACGCACTTTTAAACTGCTTAAGAAAGCGCACATCGTTTTCAGAAAACAAGCGTAGATCCTTAATTTCGAATTTTAAATTTGCAATCCGTTCTATACCCATCCCAAATGCAAAGCCGGAATACTTCTTACTGTCGATACCACAGTTCTCCAAAACATTAGGATCCACCATGCCGCAACCCAGAATCTCTACCCAACCACTGTATTTACATAGCTGGCAACCAGCACCTTTACAAATTGTGCAGGAGATATCCATTTCCGCAGAAGGCTCGGTAAACGGAAAGTATGAAGGGCGAAAACGTACCTTCGTGCCTTCACCATACAATTCCTGAACAAAGTAAAACAACGTCTGCTTTAAGTCGGCAAAAGATACCTGCTCATCAACATATAGGCCTTCCACCTGATGAAAGAAACAATGTGCTCTTGCAGAAATTGCTTCATTGCGGTACACACGCCCCGGCATAATAGCACGGAAAGGCGGCTGACCGTTTTCCATCATGCGGACCTGTACAGAAGAGGTGTGTGTGCGCAAAGCGATGTCACCATGCTCCGCATCCTTCTTTATAAAGAAAGTGTCCTGCATGTCTCGTGCAGGGTGTTCTTCAGGGAAGTTTAAAGCCGAAAAGTTATGCCAGTCGTCCTCAATTTCCGGCCCTTCAGCCACAACGAAACCAAGCTTATTGAAAATCTCAACGATTTCACGGCGTACAATTGCCAGTGGATGCCGCGTTCCGATTTCAAATCCTTCTCCAGGCAATGTAAGGTCAAGATCTGCATTCTTTTCCTCTAGCTCAGGCGCAGCGGCATCCTGCAAACTTTGGTATTTTGATTCTGCCAGTTGCTTAAACTGGTTTAAAACCTTTCCAAGGGTTCTTTTCTCCTCAGGCGACACAGCCTTAAACTCGTCGAATATATCTTTGATGATTCCTTTTGTACCCAGGAATTTAATTCTGAATTGCTCCAGCTCTTGTGCATTATCCGTGTGAAATGCATCTATCTCAGCGCTTAGCTCTGTTATCTTCTCTTGTAACATACCTACAAATATACGCCTAAATTACACCCAATTCTTTACCAATCTTTGTGAAAGCTCCAATGGCTTTATCCAGATGGTGCTGCTCGTGGGCTGCAGAGAGCTGTACACGAATCCTCGCCTTACCTTTAGGCACTACCGGATAGTAAAAACCAATCACGTAAATCCCTTCATCCAACATCTTTGCCGCGAAAGTCTGCGCTAGATTTGCATCGTACAACATAACTGGAACAATCGGGTGTACTCCCTCTTTAATATCAAAACCTGCTTCTGTCATCTTTTTACGGAAATATATGGTATTGCTTTCCAGCTTGTCACGCAACTCCGTTGTTTCGCGCAACAGGTTCAGCACAGCTATAGATGCACCAGCGATGGAGGGTGCAAGGGTATTTGAAAACAAGTATGGTCTGGAACGCTGACGAAGCATATCAATAATTTCTTTTTTTCCTGATGTAAAACCACCTGAGGCTCCGCCTAGTGCTTTCCCTAACGTACCAGTAATGATATCAATCCGGTCCATCACGTTCCAATGTTCATGCGTTCCGCGGCCGGTTTTACCCATAAAACCTGAACAATGGGAATCATCAATCATCACCAAAGCTTCGTATTTATCAGCAAGATCACAGATTTGGTCCAATGGTGCAATCGTACCATCCATCGAAAATGCACCATCCGTAACGATGATACGGTGTCTGCATTCTTCAGCTTGTTTCAACTGTTCTTCAAGATCAGCCATATCACTATGCTTATAGCGGAAACGCTTTGCCTTACACAACCGAACGCCATCAATAATAGAGGCATGGTTCAACTCATCAGATATAATCGCGTCCTGATCATTAAACAAGGGTTCAAATACACCGCCATTTGCATCAAATGCTGCCGCGTATAAGATCGTATCTTCCATACCCAGAAACTCAGAAAGTTTTTCTTCCAATTCTTTATGTACACTTTGCGTCCCACAAATGAATCTTACCGAAGCCATACCAAAACCATACCGATCTACTGCCTCTTTAGACGCCTGGATAACCCTGGGATCGGAAGATAAGCCAAGGTAATTGTTGGCGCAAAAGTTTACTACCTCTTGTCCGGTACTTACTTTGATGTCCGCACCCTGTGGGGTAACAATAATTCTTTCACGTTTATATAAGCCGTCTTTTTCAATTTGTTCTAACTCCTGTTGAAGAGCTGGTTGCAGTGTTTTATACATAAATGTTTATATTGATAGGCCAAAGTTAGACATTTAAACCTTTTGGCGATAAGCTAATTAATATGGCATTCAAACAACCCCGATCCAAATGCGTTACTGAGGCGATTAATTCAAATGTAAAAGCTTATACATAATTCACGAAAGCTTACTATACTTGCGGCCTTAAAGGCAAGCAAACTGATTGGTTTGCTGTTAACTTAACAAACCCCTTAATTGTAAATGAAAACAGTCTATCTGGCGCTCCTACTTGTAGTTAACTCTTTCGGCGGCTTGCTTGCACAAGAAGTTCAAATCTCAGGAACAATTAAAGACACCCTAGGCGAACCTGTCTCGTTCGCCTCCGTTTATCTTAAGGGAACCACTAAAGGTACATCTGCGAATATAGATGGCGTTTACACATTGAAAGTTAACCCAGGCACGCTAACCCTGGTGTTCAAAGCCATAGGCTATAAGCCTGTCGAAAAGCTTATTTCGACCTCAGAAAGCCTGACGGCTGATATTACGATGACCTCAGAAGCCTATACCTTAAAAGGAGTTACCATATCCGCCAGTGCCGAAGATCCTGCTTACGCAATTATGCGCCATGTAATCAGCAACCGCAGACACCATCTTGTAGAAGTTAAAGAATTCAGCTGTTCAGTTTACATTAAAGGCTTGCAGAAGCTTGTTGGTGCACCAAAAAAGTTCTTTGGCAGAGACATACAAAAGACACTTGATCTTGACACCAATAGAAAAGGAATTCTATACCTGTCAGAATCCCAATCGAACTACAACTACCAGCGCCCAGATAAGATCCATGAAGTTATGGTGTCGTCGAAAGTCGCAGGCCGCAACAATGCCTTTAGTTTTAACAAGGCCTCTGATCTAAACATCAACTTTTACAACAACATGGTTCTGGAAAATGTACTAAGCTCCCGTGGGTTTGTCTCTCCAGTAGCTGACTATGCCTTTTTTTACTATCGTTATAAGCTTCTGGGCTCTTCCATTTACAACGGAGAAACAATTAACAAGATACAAGTTATTCCGCGCCGGGAACACGATCCAGTATTCAGGGGTATCATATACATCACGGATGACAGCTGGCGGATTTTGGGCACTGAGTTATACCTAACCAAGAGCACCGGGGTAAACCTAGTCGATACGCTTAATATTACCCAGCAATTCATTAAAGTGGAAAAAACCTATATGCCATCGAACATCAACTTCAAGTTCAATGGTGATGTCTTCGGATTTAAATTCGAAGGCTACTATCTGGGTGTTTACAACAACTATAACTTGCACCCAAAGTTTCCAAAGTCATTCTTCAATGGTGAGCTGCTTGCTGTTCCGAAAACAGTAAACAAGAAAGATTCTCTGTATTGGGCCAACAATCGACCGATACCCTTAACAGATGAAGAACGAGCAGACTATATCCGTAAGGATGAAATTGCCAGACGTAAGCTCTCTAAGAAATACCTCGACTCGATGGAACACGTAAGTAACAATTTTACCATTGGTAAGTTGCTGCTTTCCAATTACAGCATCAACGACAGGTACAACAAACATTACCTAAAGCTTGACCCAGTCTTGAAATCTCTCTTTTACAACACCGTAGAAGGGTTTGGCTTCAATTATGGGGCTACATACCTTCAGGAATTGGCCGATTACAAATCCTATACAATAAGGCCTGAAATTAGGTATGGCTTCGCAAATCAGACTTTCTCGGCAAATATCCTAGGGACTTACATTTACGATCCTCAAAAAAGAGCAAATGTATCATTAAACTTCGGCTCCGGAATTTATGACCTGAACCGTTACGGCACAATGACGATGATTTCGAATTCTATAAATTCCTTGTTCTTCGAGAGGAATTACGCCAAATTCTTCCAGAAGAAATTCATTAACGCCGGAACGTCAAGAGAACTTGCTTCAGGATTACAAGCAAGTTTTAACCTGGAATACGCAAAGAATGTCGACCTGGTAAACCATACAGACTTTAAGTTTGTAGAACAAAAGGATCGGGATTTTACTTCAAATAACCCGCTGAGCCCCGCGATTGATCGGCGGTTATTTCCCAATTACAAAGCACTTACTGCAAATGCGACTATTACCTACGCCCTTGGCCGAAAATACATTACCAGACCGGAAGGGAAGTTTTACCAGGAGCCTAAGTTGCCTACTTTACAACTGAACTATAGAAAGGGAATTAAGGATGCATTAGGAAGTGATGTGGATTACGACCTGCTTTCTGTTGAACTATCACAGCAGCGCATCACGGAAGGCCTGTTGGGCTATACATCCTTTATGCTGAGTGCCGGCAAATTCCTGAACAACAACAAGGTTTATTATCCAGATAGCAAGCAGTTTAGGGGAAATAATTCGCTTACAACCTTGCCAGACCTTAGAAAGTTTCAATTTCTAGACTTTTATGCCTACAGCACGGACAAGCAATATGTGGAAGCACATTTTGAACAAAACTTCGCGGGTTTAATCACCAATAAACTTCCACTGGTTCGCAAGCTTAAATTAGAAGAAGTGCTGGGCTTTAATTACCTGACTCAACCGGCAAAAAAGAACTATAAAGAATTCTATTTCGGTCTACAGCGGCTGATCTTCCGGGCTACTTACGGGTTTGCCTACGATGGTAACAAGAAAGTGCAACAGGGATTTAGAATTTCCTACGGCTTCTAAGTTTATGGAGACAAAAAAGGCCTTTCATTGATTAGATGAAGGGCCTTTCCAATAGTTTTATTATAACTTAATTTGTCTTAAATGCAGATCGCTAATTTTTCCTCAAATTCATAGGCATGGCAAAGTAAAATTTCTAACCTTACTTTTTCACTGCAGTAGCTGGTCTGCGTAGTACACCTGGAATCACCGGCAACCCTTCATTCCCTTCTTCACTCACAGATTGAACAGCGAAAAAGTAGTTATCTTTCGAATACGGAAGGTTGATCGTTGTTTCTGTACTAAAGAACTTCTTCTGCCAGAACGCGCTAGTGGTTTCCCTTAGCAGCACGTAATAGCCTTTTACTTTACCAATTGCAGAAGGCTTCCAGGTCAAAGTTGTCGAATTCCCTAATCCAGTCAGTGCCAGATTAACTTCCTGTGGTACAGAAGGCGACTTTGCCAGATTCGCGAGGTTACTCAAGTTCATTGCTGTATTTTTGCGTAGGTATTCAAAATCCATAAACTCGATCAGATCACCATATCTTATGCCATTCTCTGTGCGTACATTCTGGTGTTGGTGGTTATAGTTCTCATTCATTTCAGTAATCCGAACTGCAGTAAAGCCCTTCTCCTGATAAGGGGCATGATCCCCTCCCCTAAGGAAACGATCCGGGCGATAAA
>JAQBOT010000485.1 GCA_028287885.1 Pedobacter sp. | reverse complement strand
CGGGAACATGCAGCATGGGCAATCCAGGATTATGGTTTCGATGTCGTAATCAGCAGTTTTTTCGCTGATATCTTTAAGGGAAATGCGCTGAACAATGGATTGTTACCGATCAAGGTTTCGGATGATTATCAGCAAAAGAACTTTGTGGCCGTGTACCATGATGCGGCGACACAGATCAACGTAAATCTGGTTGAACAAACAATTACCCTGTTGTCTAGCGGAGATCAGGCCCATTTTGACATTAACGCATATAAGAAATCGTGTTTAATAAACGGATACGACGATATCGATTATATTCTTAACCAGCGTAAAGCAATAGAAGAATACGAAGACAAATTAGCATTATAATGGGAAAGCCTCTGGTCCATATTGAGCAGCTGAACCTTCAATTTCGAACAAAAACGATCTTGAATGACTTGGCCTGGGTTATTCATGCAGGCGAGCAGTGGTTGCTTAGCGGGACTAGTGGTAGCGGGAAAACCCTGCTGGCTAAGGTTATTGCCGGGCTTGTGCATGCGCATGGCTTGGTGGAACTTAACTTAGATCCAGCGTCGAACTTAGCTGCGAAAGTCATGTTTGTGGCCCAATGGTTCCAGTTTAAAGACAAACAAGGCAGCAGCAACCTATATTATCAACAACGCTATAACAGTCAGGACTCAGAAAATAGCGAGACTGTACTTGAGGCAATTACAACGTATGCCGACAAGGTTAATGTGTCGGTTACGAAAGCTCAGGTGATTTTGCAAGGCTTTAATTTGTGGGAGCGGCGAGATGCGCCTTTACTTCAATTATCAAGTGGTGAACACAAAAAGCTACAGCTTACGAAGGCTTTAATGCTCAAGCCACAGCTACTTATTCTTGATAACCCCTATACTGGCCTGGATGTTCAATCCCGCGGCCATTTAAATGAACGACTGAATGCAGCTTGCGCTAAGGGCATGCAGTTGATTATGATTAGCAATGACGGCGCGGAGCCCGAATGTATAAACCGCTTTGCTGTCTTGAAAGAAGGCAAATTGGTAAGCTCATCAGAAAGGATCGACATTAACCCTGTAGGTGATAAAAGTATAGTGTCGCTTCCTTCGTTTCTTACAATTCCGCAGCATCCAGATTCGGTAGAAATGGTTAGGCTAGAAGATGTGAATGTTACCTACGGAGACAAACACGTTTTACAAAATATAACTTGGACCGTTAACAAAGGCGACAAATGGCTGCTGAGCGGCCACAATGGTTCAGGTAAATCTACACTACTAAGCTTGCTGACTGGGGATAACCCACAAGCCTACGCACAGGAGATGTATTTATTTGGCAAGAAGCGAGGATCAGGGGAAAGTATCTGGGACATAAAAGAAAGAATCGGCTTTATCTCACCGGAACTACAATGGTACTTCGAACCTTCTTCTACCCTATTTCAAACAGTGGCCTCCGGTTTTTTTGACACCTCTGGTCTGTTTAGAAGTATTAGTACGAAACAGGGAGAAAAGGTAAAGGAACTTTTAGAGCTGTTTCAGTTGGAAGATGAAGCAAACACACTGCTTAAGCAATTGCCTGTAGGAAAGCAACGTATTGCATTGCTCGCGAGAGCTATCATCAAGAACCCGACATTACTGATCTTGGACGAACCCTGCCAGGGTCTGGATGATGAACAAACAACGTTATTGAATAACCTGGTTGACCAGCTTTGTACCGGAGACCGCACGTTGATCTACGTCGGTCACTTTGAGAACCGCTTACCGAAATGCATCAATGAACGGCTTAGCTTGAACAATGGAATGGCAGTAAGTCAGAAACACAATTTAGAACTCGAATGCACAAAATGAAGAAAAATATACTAGTAATCCCGGGCGACGGGATCGGACCGGAAGTGACCACTTGGGGAAAGGCGGTACTGGAGAAAGTTGCAAGCCTGTTTGGGCACGAATTTACCTTTCAGGAAGCGCTAATGGGCCATGTGGCTATAGAAGCAACCGGCGATCCCCTACCGGCGGAGACGCTGGAGAAGGCAAAGGAGAGTGACGCTATCTTGTTTGGTGCTGTAGGCCATGCGAAATATGATAACGATCCTACAGCTAAAGTACGCCCTGAGCAAGGATTATTAAAGATTAGAAAAGAACTGGGTCTGTATGCAAACTTGAGACCCATTCTACTATTTGATGAGTTATTAAATGCATCCAGCATTAAGCCCAGCATCTTAAAAGGCACGGATATTTTGTTCTTCCGTGAACTTACAGGCGATGTTTATTTTGGAGAAAAGAACAGGTCTGCTGACGGCAATACCGCCTCAGACCTCATGATATACCAGCGATATGAAATTGAACGAATCGCGCACAAGGCTTTCCAAGCGGCGATGACGCGAAGCAAAAGGCTTTGTTCTGTTGACAAAGCGAATGTTTTGGAAAGCTCACGCCTTTGGCGGGAAACTGTTCAGGAGATTGCGAAGCAATATCCTGAAGTTCATACAGAACACATGTTTATTGATAATGCGGCCATGCAGCTGATCAAGGATCCAAAACGCTTTGACGTAGTCTTAACAGCGAATTTATTTGGTGACATTCTAACGGACGAGGCATCACAGATTGCCGGTTCAATGGGTATGCTTGCATCAGCATCAATTGGCGACGGCATCGGGTTTTACGAGCCAATCCATGGTTCCGCGCATGATATCGCAGGAAAAGACCTGGCAAATCCCTTAGCTTCAATCTTGTCGGCCTCGTTAATGCTTGATATAAGCTTTGGCCTCAAGACAGAAGCAGAACTCATAATTACTGTCGTTAAACAGGTCCTTGCCGAAGGCTTCAGAACCAACGATATCGCAGACGAAAGCACCAACCCTTATCAGGTTTTAGGCAGCAAAGAGATGGGAAAACTCATCTTAAAATTCATTGATCAACAAGTTTACAGCCATTAATACCAAAGATATGTTACACGATCCAAATAGAGTATATGTTTTCGACACCACCTTAAGGGACGGTGAGCAAGTTCCGGGTTGTCAGTTGGCAACGGCTGAAAAGATAGAGATCGCCAAAGCCCTGGAAGCACTTGGTGTAGATGTTATCGAGGCTGGATTTCCGATCTCAAGCCCAGGTGATTTTCAAAGTGTTGTTGAATTATCCAAGGCAGTAAGTGAGCCAATCATATGTGCCCTGACCCGTGCAAACAAGGGTGATATTGATTCAGCTGTTGCTGCTTTACAATACGCAAAACGGCCGAGGATCCATACCGGAATCGGTTCTTCTGACATGCACATCAAATACAAGTTTAACAGTACCAGGGAGGACATCCTGGAACGTGCCGTTGAGGCGGTAAAGTATGCAAAACGCTTTGTTGAAGACATTGAATTTTATGCAGAAGATGCAGGCCGGGCCGACAATGAGTTTCTGGCTAAGATGATCCAAGCGGTTATAGCCGCCGGTGCAACCGTGGTCAATATTCCAGATACCAATGGCTACTGCCTTCCAGAGCAATATGGTGCTAAGATTTTGTATCTAAAAGAAAATGTATCAAACATTGATCAGGCGATCATTTCCGTGCATTGCCACAATGATTTGGGGCTGGCAACAGCAAACACCCTTGCGGGGGTAATAAATGGCGCGAGACAGGTAGAATGCACGATAAATGGAATTGGAGAACGGGCGGGCAACACTGCACTGGAAGAGGTTACCATGATCTTGAAAACACACCAGGCGCTTAACTTGCACACAAACATCAACAGCAAACATTTTCACGAAATAAGTGGTATGGTAAGCAGGATGATGCGCATGCCGGTACAGCCGAACAAGGCCATTATTGGTCAGAATGCCTTTGCACATAGCTCAGGAATTCATCAGGATGGATTTTTGAAACATCGTGAGAACTATGAGATCATGAATCCGGAGGATGTTGGTATCGATCAATCTGACATAATATTAACAGCACGAAGTGGAAGGCATGCACTAAAGCATCATTTGTTGCGCCTAGGTTATGAAATTGAAAGGATTAACCTGGACCAGATTTATGAAGCATTTCTAAGCCTTGCAGATCAGAAGCAAGAAATCACCGATGACGATCTTCTATCACTAATGAGTGATGGCTCTGAAGAGGTTGTTAAAAATGGTTACACGCTTAAATTGCTGCAGGTTGTTTGCGGTGATCCACTTAACCCAACGGCTACGATCAAACTTGATTACAAAGGACAAGAGCATGAGGCGATGGCTTATGGCAATGGACCTGTAAATGCAACCATTAAGGCGATCGAACGGATTGTGGGAAAGGCGTCAGAACTAAAAGAATTTAATATTCAAGCCATGCATGGTGGAAGTGACGATGTAAGTAAGGTCAATATGCGCGTGTCCTATCTTGGGAAATCTTATATGGGCTACGGTTTTAATACAGATATCGTGAAAGCATCAGCAATAGCATATCTGGATGCTGTAAATAAATTTTTGTAGTATGAACTCAACGAAAGACGCAGAACTGGATTTTCAAGCTGCAACAGAACGAATCAAAGGCACAGTAAAACATACACCATTGGTTTTCAATGCTGCTTTGTCCGCTAAATACAATGCGAAGATATATTTGAAGCGTGAAGATCTACAAGTGGTACGTTCGTACAAACTTAGGGGTGCATTCAACATGATGAGCACGCTAACCGCGGATGAGCGGCAGCGTGGGATTGTTTGTGCCAGCGCTGGAAATCATGCACAAGGCGTTGCCTATTCATGCAAAAAGCTGGATATAAGAGGGGTAATCTTTATGCCGGAAATCACCCCAAAACAAAAGGTAAAACAAACGGAAATGTTTGGTGGAGATCACATTCAGATCGTACTAATTGGGGACACCTTTGATGACTGCATGAAAGAAGCATTGAAGTTCACTGCAGAACGCGAGATGACTTTCATCCCACCGTTTGATAACCTGAAGATCATAGAAGGCCAAGGTACTGTAGGCGTTGAAATCTTTCAAGACCTGCCTGAAGTTGATGTTGTCGTACTACCTATAGGCGGCGGCGGATTAGCCTCTGGCGTTGGCAGCTATTTGAAGAATATCAAGCCTTCGGTGCAGTTAATTGGTGTAGAACCAGAAGGTGCACCTTCAATGAAGCACGCCTTTAACCAAGGTACACCTGTAACCCTGGATTACATTGACCGCTTTGTAGACGGCGCTGCCGTTAAGCGTGTAGGTGCCTTAAACTTTCAATATTGTCAGGAATTGCTTGACCAGATGTTGCTGATTCCTGAAGGTAAGATCTGCACGACGATATTGAAATTGTATAATGAAGATGCCATTGTTGTTGAGCCTGCAGGTGCTTTGGCGATCGCATCCCTTGATCAGATTACGGCCTCTATCGAAAACAAGAATGTGGTTTGCATAATCAGCGGTGGAAACAACGACATCGAACGTATGCAGGAGATAAAAGAGAAGTC
>JAQBOT010000460.1 GCA_028287885.1 Pedobacter sp. | reverse complement strand
CTGCTGTCATTACTAATCAGTACCTGCTCAACATCAAGCCGGTTCATCTTTATCCATGCGGAAATTGTGAACGGCTGCTTTGTACATAACGGCATCGCTAATGACCACGGTTTGTATTCCCAGGTTATAAACACTTTTTAAGCCGAGGTAACCATCCTGTCTGCCCATAAATTCAGGAGTAAATCCTGCAAGCAACCTCCCTCCAATCTTAGTAGGCAATAAATAAAACGAACATAGCAGAATAGACAGAAACGAGAGCAGCAGATAGATTCCGTTGATCTTTTTAAGACTTAGTTTTTGAATAATTGATAACAGCGCGTCAAGGAAGATAGCGAGCAATGCTGCTGGGATTGCACCGGCGAGTATCATATTGGAATTATTTAGCGCGATACCGCCGAAAATAAATTCACCAAGGCCACCAGCTGCAATGTAGGCCGCAAGTGTGGCTACGCCGACGTTGATCACCGTTGCAGTACGTATCCCTGCCATCAGAACAGGAAAGGCAAGTGGCAATTCGACCTTCATCAAGATCTGCCAGTTACTCATTCCCATACCCCGGGCAGCATCAACAACAACTGGATTTACGTCCTTGATTCCCGTGTAGGTGTTTCGTAGTATCGGCAATAAAGCGTATAGGAATAGCGCAATTATCGCAGGCTTTGGCCCTATTCCTAGAATGGGGATCATAATACCGAGCAAAGCGATGCTTGGAATCGTTTGCATAACTCCGGCAAAGCCAAGTACAACTCCCGCCAACTTCTGTCTCCTTGCAATTAGAATCCCCACGGGTAGGGCGAAAAGAATAGCAAAGATCAATGATATCATGGTTAGCCCGATATGGGTCCAGGTCTGGCTCCACAGCTTATCTGACTGTTGAATTGCGAATTGCCATAGGCTTTGTGTCTCCTCCATATCCTACTTCTTCTTATATGCCTGGAATGCCTGCATTATTCGTTCTATACTAAGCTGTTGGTCTTTATCATTTGTATTAGGGCCATTTAAAACTTCATCCATTTTCTCCCAGACGCTTTTGCTTCCTTCATGGATCGTGCTTTGAAACAGTTCAACGAGCTTAACGGATTTAAGTTCAAGCTGCAAACGCTGTTCATTAAGAAAACCAGACACAAAAGCATTTGCAGGTTTAAAAAGCAGTTCCTCAGGTGTACCGATCTGCATAATTCTTCCTTTATCCATCAAACAGATACGATCAGCCATCTCAAAGGCTTCCTGAACGTCATGCGTCACCATTACTATGGTTTTCTTGGCGAGCTCATCCAGCATCCTAAACTCCTTTCGGATATGGATTCGGGTGAGATTATCCAGTGCACCAAACGGCTCGTCCATGAGCAAGACTGGAGGATCCACCATTAAGGCACGTGCAAGCCCGACACGCTGCTGCTGTCCACCGCTTAGTTCTGAAGGATACATATGCTTCAATGATGGATCTAAATTCAGCTTTTTAAGCAGCTCATCCGCACGCTTGGTGATCTCCGGCGTTTTCCACTTTAGCAGGTTCGGAACCAGCGCGATATTCTCGAAAACTGAATAATGAGGGAACAATCCATGATTTTGCAAAACATAGCCAATGCTTCGTCTTAGTATCTCTGGTTTTACGGATTGGACATCTTTGCCTTTTATGAAAACTGTACCAGAGTCGGGATTGATTAACCTGTTGATCATTCTCAGGGTTGTGGTCTTTCCGCATCCACTGGTGCCCAATAAGACCATTGTTTCACCTTCAGCAACATCAAAACTTAGGTTACTCAGCGCATTGACGCCATTGTACGATTTGCTCAGCTGTGCTAGTCTAATCATCAAGCAATGCTCAAAAACAAGTTGTTAATCGATTCGGCATATAGGGGATGTGCAAACATCATGTTGGCAAGTTCATCAACGGTCATTTTTGCGGACATAGCCAGCTGCAAGATCGTCATGGTCTCCCCGGCTTGTTCCCCAATAATCGTTACGCCTAAGATCTGCCTTGATTCTTTGTCTACTATTGCTTTCATAAAACCCTTTGTCTCTGAATTCTCAATTGCCCTGGCGACGTTTTTCATTGGAATTTTTGCAACTAAGAAATTCTTCCCCTTTTCAGTAGCCTCCATCTCGCTCATGCCAATCCTTCCCAGTTGAGGATCAGTAAACATGCAGTACGGCACTTGGCGACCTAATGTATTCAAGCTCTTACCTTCCAACAAGTTCTTTGATACGATGACGTAGTCGTTATATGATACATGCGTAAAAGCCGCACCTCCTTTTACATCGCCCAAGGCATACACATGTTTTACACCGGTCTCTAGAAATTCATTCACCTGGATATGCCCACGTGCATCAAGTTTAATATCTGTATTTTCCAGGCCCAAAGTCTCTGTTTGTGGCTTCCGCCCGGCAGCAAGCAACACATGTGTACAATGAATGGTTTCCTGCATTCCATTTCGCTCTATTGTAGCCAGGGTGCCACCTGCAGCAAGATTTTCATATTTTATTACGGAGGTATTTGTCAAGACGTCTATTCCTTCGCTATTAAGAACTTCAGTTAAAGTTTCGCATACATCATCATCTTCTTTTGGCATCAGCCGATCTGATCGCTCGAGGATAGTTACCCGGGAGCCGAACCGCCTGAACATCTGTCCATATTCCAAGGCAATATAACCACCGCCAATTACAAGCAGGTGCTCAGGTATTGATTTAAGTTCTAGAATGCTGGTG
>JAQBOT010000423.1 GCA_028287885.1 Pedobacter sp. | reverse complement strand
TATTGTACTTAATAAACTTATTGGCGACAGCATTGAAAAGCTGCGGCAATCCAGGGTAGTTAAAAGTCATAGTCACCAAAAAACTACTTTGGCCGACGATTACACTCCATTAAAAGCTTTGAAATCATCTCAGCAATAACTTTCACGATTGTAAAGCGTTTTTAGAATAACGAATACGTGTGCAAAGTGAAACCAGAATAAACACTCAAATGTGACAAGTAAAAGTAGTATGTCCATTCCTAAAATAGGTTTACATAAGAAAGTTTTTCAAAACAGAAAAATGAGTATAAAAAACGAAAGACCTAACAAGAAAGGAACTGGTAGAGTGTCTACCTTTTCAGAGAGTTTTAAAGTGCAAGTAGCTTTAGAATATCTAGATGGCGATTATAGTTGTCCTCAGGTAGCAAAGAAGTACGATTTGGCAACAAAGACCGTTGAATGGTTTGTACTTTGGTACCGAAAACACAGTCCGATCATTATGGCCGAAGAACCCGATAAGCACCCTCAAACCCCTTTAAGCCAGGAAGACCACAAAACTCTGGAAAAGAAGCTTGCACTAGCAGAGATGAAGATTGCCGCTTTAGAAAAAGTAATCGCGATTGCTAATGAAGAGTATCGGACAGATCTAAAAAAAAAAGCTGCTACCAAGTGATTTCTGAACTAAAAGGTACGCGCGAACATTATTCTATATATAATCTTTGTGCGGCATTTGGTTATACCAGGCAAGCCTGGTATAACCATCTAAAAAGAACAGAACTGCATCATTTTCAACAACATATTGTTCTTGATAAAATTCAGGAGATTAGAATGCATTTACCAATGAC
The DNA here is from genome assembly GCA_028287885.1 of Pedobacter sp. Classification (GTDB taxonomy): domain Bacteria; phylum Bacteroidota; class Bacteroidia; order Sphingobacteriales; family Sphingobacteriaceae; genus Pedobacter. The sequence goes on along the minus strand of JAQBOT010000423.1, from coordinate 2,615 downwards.
AGGTTGCATAAAGCTGTACAAAGAACTAAACAATGGCTTCTTGCAGGCGGTTGGAATCTCGATGGGCAGAGATGCAGTTTTTAGCCTTTTACGTTCTAATGGGATGCTGATCAAGACAAAAAAGAAGTGGGTACGAACTACAGACTCCTTCCATCGATATAGAGTTCATCCTGATCTGGTTCAGCGAAGGCCTGCAACCCAAGCTGAACAAATATGGGTCAGCGACATCACCTATTTACGCACAACAACTGGGTTTACCTATCTTTCCTTAGTCACAGATGCCTTTTCAAGAAAAATAGTCGGATACCATTTAGCAAGTAACCTGAAGGCGATTGGATGTATAAAAGCTTTAAAGAATGCCCTAAATAGTAGGCTTTATCCAGAACGGATATTGATTCATCATTCGGATAGAGGTACTCAGTACTGCTGTGATGATTATGTTAAACTATTGAAAGACAACAACATTAATATCAGTATGACCCAATCTGGCAGCCCTTACGATAACGCGCTTGCTGAAAGAGTAAATGGCATCTTAAAAATCGAATTTGATCTGGAAAGAACCTTTAAATCCCTCACCCGGGCAACAGCAGTGGTAGGACATGCAATTGATAAATACAACAACTTAAGATTGCATGCCAGTTGTAATTTCAAAACCCCTGAATACACGCATATGTTGGCCAAAATAACAGAAAAGCAACAAAAAACAGAAGCAATAGCTCTAGTGTAAACGAGTACCAGGAAAACAAAAGAATATAAACTTATCATTGTAAACCATATTCAGTAAAACCGAATCCTAAGGTAAACAACATTCAGTAATTCACTTTCTGACTGTAAACTAATAGCAGTATAGGACAGTATAAGACGCTTGCACACTTATAGGGCTCATTTAGGGGTTTTATAGGGCTCTTCTAGGGCCTTGCTAGGGCTAAATGCCCTACATACACCCTAGAAAAGCCTAGCCAGAACACCAGTTATCTCCTTTACAGCCACAAACCTTAGTGACTCTTATGTTTTCGTATTAATACGCACAAACGAATTTCAAAACATTCTTCGGTAAACGAAATATTCTGCTTATCTTTGCAGAATTATAGGGCTATTCTCTAGCACATATCTGTTATTCAGTCTTCCTGATTTTATTGATTTCCTGCACGCACAAATTCGTCACGAGATCTAATTTGATCAGGTCAACCGCAAAATTCAACTGCTCTAATCCCCTTAGATTGAGCCAACAGGTAATACAGAGAAAGCTAATTTTTTTACATAACACTAGAACATATGGCGAAGTCTCAGGCAACCTTCATGAAGAAGCAACTCGAAAAAAACAGGCAAAAGAAAAAAGAAGATAAAGAGCAACGTAAGCAAGAACGTCAGCAAAACTCTGGTGGAACCGACCTGGAAAGCATGATGGCTTATGTTAACGAATTTGGTGAAATCGTATCTACACCTCCTGAAAAGAAGTAATTACCTAAAGCACAATATTATAGGCCCGATTCGAAAGATTGGGCTTTTTATTTGCCTAAAAAATTTGGAACAAAGTTCGGGCGGTTGGGGCATATTATGTAAACTCTTGTATACTAATTCCTCGATGCCCTCAAAAAACCCCTAATTAGGGGTTAAGTTGCATATTTACGTGAAGTAAGTAGGGAAAGTTTCCATACACAATTTCCTAGAATCTTACAGTTTCTTTAACTATCTGTGTATTTGTTGACGTATGGCTTTGGTTTGATTTCGTGCGCAATATTTTAATTGCTAATTTATAGAAACAAAGTCTAATACTATAGAACTAGAATTATCATACTTAACGTCAATTCACGCTCGATGCTCAACAACAAGACAATCGCTTCTTTGTTTTCAAGGCAAGAAGTCAATACCCAAACAATGTCGCATTAGAATTTCAGAATCACCAACTAACCTACAAACAACTTGATGAGAGATCCGACCAACTAGGCGATTATTTGCGTAAAAAGGGGATCGGAAAAGAAACTCTTGTACCCATTTGCATCAACAGATCTTTAGAGATGATCATTGGCATACTGGGAATAATAAAAAGTGGTGGGACATACATCCCGATCTGGTGCCCATGCTAAAGAACTTGCACGAATAATCGAAACTGCAATAGCCAAAAAATAATGATCGATATTACTGCGTTGGAAAAAAAAGTTTTGTTTAACGGTATTGATTGGAATTCTGAAAAGACGCACATCTTTAGGATAAACGTTGAAGAGAGCTATTCATCGATAAAGGACTCTTATGAAGAAATTCTATCCGAAAGGGAGCTTAATAAGGCGCATCGCTTTTATCACATATCAGATAGGAAAAGCTATCTGGTGCGAAAATACTACTTAAGGATGATCCTGTCGAAGTTGCTGTCAGTGACCCCAAATATGCTTGTATTTAAGCAAACAGGGAATAAAAAACCAACTGTTACCGGATTGGAATTTAATAGCAGTCATAGTGGAATCTACGCTGTGATTGCTGTAAGTCCAAGTTCAATTGGTATTGACATCGAAAAGGTTAATGATAGTTTTGATTTTAAGTCAATAGTCGATTGCTGCTACGATGAAGAAGAGCAGCTTTTTGTTAATTCCGGAAATGCGTCTTCTAACTTTTATTTC
>JAQBOT010000486.1 GCA_028287885.1 Pedobacter sp. | reverse complement strand
GCCTTTGATAAAAGCATATGAAGAACTTCCAAAAACAGATTCATTGGTAAATGAATAAAAAGACCCAATAGCGATTTTGAAAGGTTGGGATTACAGAAGTTCTGCAGGTTCTGTCGCCAGTACAATTGCTTTCGAATGGGCCGAGCGTGTAAACCGCATTCTGCAAAAGGTGTACATCAATCAGGGTGAAAAAGACCAGGTGCAAAACACCAAAGACCTTGCTGCGAAAGCGCGTCCAAAAGAACTTCTTGATCCATTGAAAGCTACGATCGACGATCTGACACAACGTTTTGGTACCTGGAATAAGCCTTGGGGAGAAATTAACCGCTTCCAAAGATCAACTGGCAAGATCACTGAAAAATATGTGGACAGTGCTGCGAGTATTCCTGTGGGATTCGGCTCAGCCTTATGGGGTCAGCTTCCTTCATTCAGAAGCTCCCGGTTTGAAACCAATAAGCGATATGGTTTCAGTGGTAATAGCTTTGTGTGTGCCGTAGAGTTTGGTAAACGGATTAAAGCAAAATCTATACTGGCTGGAGGTAACAGCGGAGATCCATCGTCCAAACATTTTAATGATCAGGCGCTGATGTATTCCAAAGGCCAGTTTAAAGATGTTTTGTTCTACAAGGAGGATGTTCTTAAACATGTGGAACGGAACTACCATCCAGGGGAGTAAAGAATCGATCTAACCGCTTGTCAAAGGATTGATGCAAGTGGTCAAAGTTATTTTATGCGTTCCTCGCAAAGCCGTTCTTTTATACAAACAAAGAACAAAATGGAAACGAAAACACGTGAAAGTTACCTGGACTGGCTAAGAATATTGTCAATTCTCGGTGTATTATTCTTCCATTCGGCGATGCCTTATGTTGCCGAAGATGGCTGGCACATTAAAAATGCGCAAACGAGTAACTTATTGTTGGAGTCAAATTTCTTTCTCCATCTTTTTCGAATGCCCCTGCTTTTCTTTATCTCCGGGACGGTAAGTTATTACATGATGCAGCGAAGAACTACATCAAGCTTCATTTCGCTGCGATGCCGCCGGCTTTTGATCCCACTAGTAGCTGCGATGTTTATTATCGTACCTCCACAGATCTATATGGAGCGGCTTACCCAAGGTTTCACAGGTACTTTCTGGCAATGGTATCCTGATGTATTTAATTTTGTTCCCTATCCAAAAGGAAGCTTCAGCTGGCATCACCTTTGGTTTATCGCTTATTTATTCCTGTACGATCTCCTGTTGGCCCCATTGTTTGCCTGCTGCGTTTCTTCCGGTAGCGGCGGTTTCAAAGCTAAGGCTTCTCGTTTGGCAGAAGGAAGTCGGATATACTTGTTAATGATCCCAGGGATCCTCTGGTATGCTTTTCTAAGCAGGAGATTTCCAGAGACAAATGATCTGCTACATGATGGCTCCTATTTTGTATACTGGATGTTCTTTCTATTGGCTGGTTTTTTATGCATTCTTCAACCAAAGTTAATGAATAGCCTGCAGCGAAACCGGCGTGTTTCGTTAACCATCGGCTTTATGGCAATTCTGTTATTGGACTACTTGAGATGGAACCAAATCGAGCCGGGTCATAACAGCTGGCCATTTCAATCTGAGTACACTTGGTATTTGTTCGATGCTTTGAAGCCTTTGGTAGCCTGGACCTGGGTCTTTGCCTTGATAGGTTACGGAAAACATTATCTGAATAGGAAGTCAAGCGTATTGAGCTACTTAAATGAGGCGGTGTTCCCATTTTATATTCTTCATCAAACCGTTATCGTTGTGCTTGCCTATTATTTTGTTCAGCTGCCCAATGAAAGTATTTTGTCTAAATATATTTATACTTTAGGTACAACATTTTTTATCACCGTGCTGACCTACCATTTACTTGTCCGACCGTTCGCCCTTAGTCGCATTCTGTTTGGAATGAAGCCAAAGCCTAAACCGACTAAAATTCAGACGCAAAAAGAACTGAACCAGCCAGTTGTTATAACATCTTTATCTACAATAACTTAGTACCATGCGTTTGTTCAGGCGATATATATTTCCGGCAGTCTATGGCCTTTTGATTTATTTCACAATCAGGCTATTGCACGATATTGATGTTGATGCACAATTCTGGAAAAGAGACTGGCGGCTGAATGCTTTTGAGATGTTCTGTAGCATCGTACTCGGCTATTTATCCATCTGGCTTTTTAAACGGTTGTTGCGCTATGGCGATAAGCGCTGGCCAGTACAATTTACCTATCACAATCTGGTCTATGGACTGCTTCTCCTGCTGTTGGCCAACCTTGCTCTTGTGAATCTCGTGTTGATCCCTATGGCAGCATTTACTGACGACGGACTCTCCTGGGCGGATTTTGTAGGGTTGAATGTCATTCCGGCACTTTATACGATCATTTACTATGGTATCGACCGTAGCCGGGTCTGGTTGAGCGCCTATGTTGAAAGCAAGCTGCAGTTTGAGAAACTAAGTCGCGAACAATTGGCGACAGAGCTAAAGTTTCTAAAGGCACAGTATCATCCTCACTTTCTCTTCAATGCGCTAAATACCATATATTTCCAAATGGATGAGGATCTTGGTGGAGCCAAAAAAAGCATTGAAAAATTTTCAGAACTGTTAAGGTATCAGCTTTATGATCAGCAGCAGCAAGTGCCTGTTGTCCAGGAAATCGAATACCTTAAAAGCTATATTGGGCTTCAAAAAATACGTAGTTCGGCCAAATTGAAGCTGAATGTTGATATTGACCCGAAGTTGAGCGATCAGCTTGTCTATCCGTTGCTGTTCCTGCCTCTTGTTGAGAACGCGTTCAAGTTTATTGGTGGTGACTATCACCTGCTTATTGAGGCCAGGCTTGAAGGTAATCAGATCAAGTTGTGTGTAGAAAATTCGCTCTCCAGCCATATTCCAATTGGAAATAAAATTGGTGGAATTGGTCTGGAGAATTTGAGAAGAAGACTTAGTCTGCTGTATCCTGGTAAGCACCAATTAAACATCGAAACCAAACAAGAAGTATTTAAGGCTGAACTAATATTTGATTATGAAGGATAAGATCAGTTGTATAATTACAGACGACGAACCATATGCGCGTAAGGGCTTGCAGGGATATGTAGAAAAGATTGATTTTCTTGATCTCAAAGCTACTTGTGAAGATGCCTTAGAGCTAAGTACGGTTTTATCCATCCAACCTGTAGATCTACTATTGCTGGATATTCAGATGCCTCATATCACAGGTATTGACTTCTTAAAGACGATAGCCAAGCCGCCCAAGGTCATTCTAACAACAGCCTATGAACAATATGCAATCCAGGGTTTTGACCTGGATGTAATGGATTACTTGCTGAAGCCGATTTCCTTTGAGCGGTTTTTAAAAGCCGCCAACAAGGCCAGGGATTATTTTAATAGCATGCATTTATTAGATCAACCAGCTCCTTATGTGTTCTTAAAGGTTGAAGGTAAGCTAGAGAAAATCTCGTTTGAAGATATCCTATTCATTTCTGGATTGGAGAATTACATTGTAATTCAAATGCAGGGTAAACGAATCATTACACACTCGACGATTAAGTCACTACTGGACAAGTTACCTGCCGGGAAGTTTGTACAAACACATAAGTCCTTTATTGTAGCAGTTGATAAGGTCACTGCGATTGACGGTAATACTTTGCGAATCCAAAAACATGAGGTGCCTGTAAGCAGAAGTTTGCGGGATAGTGTCATGCAGGTACTACTGCGGTAAATAAATAAGCATCAATCAGTAATTGTGCTTTATTCTTGGACGCTTGATAATCATTGGGAGTAGTAAAAGAACGAGTAGGAGCGAAGAATAAAACGCCGTATAGCTCAGAAGGTGAAACTTTTCCTGATTTATGCCAGTATGAAAAAGGACTTTAAGCTGTGACCCTGAAAGGATTGCACCTAAGTAGGAGAATGTCCTAAACAAGCCAAATGAAACTCCTTTTTGATCTGTCGGTGCTTCAACATTTAGTAAGGCTTGGTTGGCGATGAGGTTCAAACCTTCGGCTATTCCCATGATGAGGGTAAAAATTACGATCATCCATACGCTGATCTCTCTATTCAACAGGAACATACCTGCACAAGTAAGCAGCATGAAAAATGTACCAATAGCGTTTTGCAGGAACAATTTGCTGCTTTTAGAGATCAACAAGCCTATACCGATGGCAACAATCGAATCTGGCAGCATCAACAGTCCGGTTTCAGCAGGCTTAAATTGCCTAACACCTTCCAACCATTGTGGCAGTCCATATAGCATGGAATAAAGTATATAGCTTGTTGCTAGTGCCCGAATGTAAACAAACAACAAGGCTGGTTTATTTGCGAGTAGACGAACATCAATAAAGGGCGCTTCTTGTTTTCTTTCCCAAAAGATCAACACAGCCAACAAAGCAGTGCTTAGGAGCAGGAGCATCCAGGAGAAAGGATGTTCCATCAGCATGAAAAGTAGAGCAAGCAGGAATGCGCTAAATATGAATATACCAGGGACATCCAGCCGCCTTAATAGCTCTTGACGTGTAAGAATCTTTATTCCAGTATCATTTGGAATGGCTTTGGCAAGGTATAAAGAAACAAGAACCCAGGGTATGTTAATAAAGAATATACCCCGCCAGCCAAGCCATTCCGTAAGTAAGCCGCCCAAAACAGGTCCAAGGATCATGCTCACTTGTGCTGAAATCCCAACCATG
>JAQBOT010000392.1 GCA_028287885.1 Pedobacter sp. | reverse complement strand
CTGCTTCAAATACGGCTTTCATAAAGTTGAGAAACTTATTGGCATCTTTGATTATCAGATAGGGCATCACCTGCTGATATCCTTGAGGTACTTTTACATTATTCATGATCTCGTGTCATTTTAATGGCTCTAATTCTACTTAATTTACGACTTATTAGTCATCTTCTTCAAAACAAACATTCCTACACCCGGAGATGGAAGCAGATGCTTTTTGTTCTTGCTTTGCTGTGCATAAAATAATGACTACATCTGGCTATTTTTTGACGTTCTTCTTAACAGTAACTTCACATTGGCCAAGCCTAACCATTATTGATTTATTTCACCTTAAACAATTAGCAATGGAAATGAACGGAATCAACAGAAGCACAGAAGATGTATTCAATCATCATATGGATGCATTCTTAAGGAAGGATCTAAAAGACCTTGCAACAGATTTCAACGAGAAATCCATCTTTATTACGTCTACCGGCGAAAAGCGGATTGGGGTTGATGCGATATCAGATGCTTATAGTCAGATCTTTCAGAGCCTGGAGCAGGGGTCAGCGTTTGATCTTAAACAAGTGAATATTGAAGACGACATTGTTTTTCTGGAGTGGACACTTAAATCGCCTTCAATCAATATCAATGATGGCGTTGACACTTTCGTAATTCGCGATGGTAGCATTCATGCTCAAACCGTTAGATATTCAATGATGCAAGAAGCGGTTGCGGGTCAACCACAATCATCACCTGATTCACATAGCATTTCATAAGAGATAGTCTCTCGGGAACCTGAGGGCAGCTTTAAGCTGCCTTTTTTTGTGGTGCGCCCGGCATGGGCGCAAACTATAGGGTGAAAGTCCCGAAGAAATGATAATGTTGAGCATCTCAACGGTAATCGACAGGTTACCACAGCAAGCCATTTCCCAGTGTGTCGCCTTGCTTCTGAAGTTTTATGAAATGCTTAACAAGCTTTTATTAGATAATGAAAAATCCAAAAAATACGTGTCGCCTCATTGTAGCCACATTTTCCGTTGTTAGCTCGTGTTAAAGACTGACGTTGGTTTGTAAAGATTTAGTGACATTCTGACATTCATTAAAAACAATCCCAGATTCTTTTCAACTTACATACTGTATGGTAAACCTTTGGTGCTAAGTGAATAAGGGTCCAAACGTTTAAAACAGGTATAGAATCGTAAATTGTCAGGATGTCAGGGTATAAGTTGTTTTCGGATTTTGAACTCGTTGATCTACTCAGAAAGGATGATCATGCCGCTTTTACCGAAATTTATTCGCGTCATTCTCCAGTGGTTTACAGAAATACTTACAAACTGTTAAATGATAGATCTGAAGTCATGGACATTGTTCAAGAGGTCTTTACCAGTTTGTGGAACAAACGGTCGGATATAGTCATTAACAGCAATCTTGCGGGCTACTTATATGTTGCAGCGCGCAATTCCGTGTTTAAGGCGCTTAGCCATCAACAGGTCGAGTGTAAATATTTCAGTTTATTTGAGTTACCGGCTCAGGAAAGCTTTACCAGTTCCGATCATTTGATTCGGGAAAAGCAGCTTCAAATAATCATAGATCAGGAGATTGATGAATTACCATCAAAAATGCGTGAAGTGCTAACATTAAGCAGGAAGTCGTACTTAAGTCACAAGGAAATTGGACAAGCGCTGCATATCTCTGAGAGCACCGTGAAAAAACAAGTAAACAATGCCTTGAAAATCCTACGGGTAAAACTGGGTACCTACGTTTCTCTGTTCTTAGTGGTACTCGCCCAAGTTGCCAACTAATTATTTTAAACATTTCTCTTTTTCTTCTACGCCCTGTCGCCAGGTTAACGGACTATACAGTTCAGAACCTTGTTTATGGAAGCGGAGAAATTAAGGCAACTTCTTGATAAATTAAAAAATAAGCAGTGTTCCGAAGAAGAACTGTCATTGCTGCACGCATGGTACGATGAACAGATCAAAAAGGCAGCAACAAACGTTTCTGAGGATCAGGTAAGCCAAGATCTTGAAGCTGTTTATAATAGGTTACCTGGAAGCCGGAAAAAGAGATCTTTGAATTTTTCGCTTCCCATTGCTGCGTCCATCTCTATTATCCTTTCTTTATCAATCGGGCTATATTATTATTGTTCACAGAAGCAGTTGGAGGCTGGGCCGCGCCTGTCCGCAACCGGGCACGCCGCCCTACCTACCACTCAACTTGGTAAATCATTCCTGACCCTGGCTGACGGACGTAAAGTATCATTGGCTGAAGCACCCATCGGAATACTTGCACAGCAGCAAGGGGTTCAAATCAGCAAGCTTGAGAAAGATGTAATTGAATTTTCAACTTTATCACCTAACACGGCCAACGAATCTTCCCGCATACTGAATGTATTAACGACTTCAAGGGCTGCGCAATTCCAGGTGATATTGACTGATGGTACCCGCATTTGGATCAATGCTGTCTCCTCTTTAAAATTTCCAACTACATTTTCCGGCAAAACCAGGCATATTGAGCTCGATGGTGAAGCCTATTTCGAGGTAGCGAAGAATAAGTCTCACCCATTTGAGGTGTTAACACGCCGCCAACAGGTACAGGTCTTGGGCACTCATTTCAATGTTTCCAGTTATGCGGATGAACCGACAACAAAAACGACCTTACTTGAAGGAAAAGTAAAAGTTTTAGAAAATAAACTGAAACATACGATCATACTTAGGCCCGGTGAACAATCGACGCTTAATGAACATGCGAAGATCGAAGTTTCAAAGGTTGATGTAGATAATGAAGTTGCCTGGCGAACCGGGTTGTTTCAATTCCGAAACTCAGACCTTGCCAATGTTAGCCGGCAACTGGCACGCTGGTATAATGTGGATTTTAAAATCGATCCAAAAATACCAAATATCAAGTTATGGGGCGAGGTTCACCGTGAGGATTCTCTTGAAAAAGCATTGGAATTTTTGACCTTCTTTGATTTAAACTATAGAGTTTTAAATAAGGCTGAGGTAAAGCAAGTGATCATAACTGCAAAAAATAGACAACATAAATAAGAGAATATGAAAACTAAAAAACAGGTGGAATAGGCTCAGGAAATACGAACGGGCCCAATACATCCAAAAAAATCAAAGTCTAACCAAATACTAACCTTAATTTAATGAACGTGAACCGCTATTCAATGGCATTCTCTATGCTGTTATCTGAATTTTTGCGAACTCTACATTTGGTCTCACAAAAATTCTCCTTTCTGAGTAAATGGGAGATAAAGAAAAGTCTCCAGCTTACCTTTTTCTTTATATTGTTTGTGGTTGCCGAGGGATCTGCAAAGGCACAGACCCAAAAGGTAACATTGTACGCAAACAATTTGACGATGGAACAGGTGTTCAAGTCGATCAAACGCCAAACCGGCTATGCATTATTGTATAATAGCAATGATCTTGCCAGTAAGGTCGTTTCAATTGACCTGAAAAACTCCACAGTTGCGGAGACAATGCGCGAATGTTTGAAAAACCTGCCGTATTCTTTCCAGATCATCAATAAAGACATACTGATCAAGAAAAGCTCGAATGGGGCCAGCGCAGTTGATCAAATTCAAAAACAACAGGATAAAGTTATTAAGGGCAAAGTTGTGGATAAAGGCAATGCTCCAATTCCCAGTGTAAGTGTCAAGGTAAAAGGAACAAGCATAGCCACAATCAGTAATGCCAATGGCGTGTATAGCATCTCCGTGCCTGCCAATGCGACATTGGTGTTTAGCATGATCGGATTTGCGAGTAAAGAAATATCAGTAGGAGACAACCAGACGGTAAATGTGACCCTCCTGGAAGAATCATCTGCCCTGGATGAGGTGGTTGTTATCGGTTATGGAACTCAGAAGAAGTCAAATATTACAACTGCCGTATCTTCTGTTTCTGCGGAAAGCATCAAGGAGCGTCCATCATTGAACTTCGGCGAAGCCATAGCCGGCCAAATGGCAGGTGTTCAGGTTCAGCAAACTGGTGGTGCCCCTGGAGGTGAGGGGCTTTCGATACGCGTAAGGGGCGTTGGGTCAATAACGCAGTCCAATGATCCTTTATATGTCGTGGACGGGTATCCGATGGAAGGTAACGCCTTTCGCCTCTTGAATACGGCTGATATTGAAAGCATCCAGGTTTTAAAGGATGCTTCTTCGACAGCTATTTATGGATCCCGAGGTGCCAACGGTGTGGTTATCGTAACAACGAAAAAAGGTAAAGTTGGACCGCCAACGATCAACGTGAGTTCATTTGTAGGTTTTCAGGAACTCGGCAAAAAGATAGATATGATGAATAGGGACCAGTATGTACAATGGTTTATGGACGGTAGAAACCAAGCCTGGCTTGATGCTCAGGTGTTGACCTCAGATCCAAACCAGACACCACATACGATTAATGATCCGAACACCAGACGGAACTTGTATTCGGGCGCGAGCACCCAATACAATATACCTGATGGTACCAACGGTTACAAATACAATTTCCGTGATCCGGCTTCCGTGGCAACCTTGCCCGATAATGATTGGCAGGATTTATTATACAGAAGAGCCCTGACCCAGCAAAATGAGCTGTCTGTTTCCGGAGGTTCTGAAAACACCCAATATACTTTTGCAGGAAGTTATGCAAAACAGGAGGGAATTGTATTGGGAACAAACTATGACCGCTTTAATTTCCGTACCAACGTTAATTCCAAGGTCAGTAAAAGTATTTCCCTTGGAATGAATTTAATGGCCTATTCGGCTAATGGAAGAGAGCAGGAAAATGGAAAATATTCTCCTGTCATGTTCGCCTTGCAGCTGCCGCCGATCTTTCCGGGAAAAAATGACGATGGTACTTATGGGTCTATGCTTAGAAATCCGGAAATCTTTCCAGGGGATGTTTCCAATCCAATCGGGATTGCAGAACAGGTTTTAAATACCCGTAAACGTTATGGCTGGTTGGGAACCGTGTTTGCGGAGTGGGAGATTATAAAGGATCTGAAATACAGGGTAAATGTGAATGGTGGAATTCAGGACAATCAACAAAAGATCTTTGAAGCCTCCTATATAGATTTTGATGCTTCAAAGGGACCACGTCCCGCCAGGGCAGTCAATCAACGGGGTACTGATTACGACTGGGTAATTGAAAATACGCTGAACTATGCACATACCTTTGGAAGTAAGCACGCCTTATCAGGCCTGGTTGGTTACACAACTCAAAAGCATACCTATAACAACATGTTTGGGGAAGCCCGTGGTTTTGCTAACGACGCGATCCACACATTGAATGCAGGTACAATGTATGCCCTTACTAGCGACGAGTCGAACTATTCAATGATCTCTTACTTAGGCCGTGTTAATTATTCATATGATGACCGTTACCTGATCACTGCTACTTTTCGGGGTGACGGTTCCTCGCGTTTTGGTATGAATAAAAAGTGGGGCACGTTCCCTTCACTGTCTCTGGGCTGGAGAGTTTCTCAGGAAAAATTCATGAAAGATGTCACTGCTATCAGTGATCTTAAAATTCGTGCCGGCTACGGTATAGTTGGGAACAACAGAATTGGTGATTATTCTGCGATCGGACTTCTTTCTTCTGGATTTTATCCGACAGGAAATGCACTTCAAAATACATCCAATCCAAACACCATGTCAAATGATGATCTTGGTTGGGAGAAGACAAGACAATATAACCTGGGATTTGAATTCGGGTTAATGAAAGACCGCATCCGGGTAGAAGGAGATTTCTATGACAGCCAGTCGATAGACTTGTTATTGAACGTTCCTGTGCCTGTGATTACCGGTTACTCCTCACAAATCCAGAACATTGGAAAGGTGCAAAACCGGGGAATGGAGTTCTTGGTTACGACCAGAAACCTGATCAATACCTTTAAATGGAGCACAAACTTCAACATTTCGTTTAATAAGAATAAAGTTCTTGAAGTTGGCCCAGACAGACGTCCGATTTATGGCAGTGCTCCGAATGCCAATAATGCTTTTATTACAACTATAGGTGCTCCGATTGCGAGTTTCTATGGCTACAGGTATGAAGGCGTATTCCAAAGTCAGGAGGAGTTGGATCGCTATCCACACCTTGGCGCAGATAAAGTGGGTGACGGAAGGTATGCTGATATAAATAATGATGGAATTCTTAATCAGAATGATAAAACGATTTTAGGAAATAACAATCCCGATTTCACTGCAGGCCTGACCAACAACTTCTCCTACAAAAACTTTTCTTTGGGCGTTCAGTTTACCGCATCATACGGAGCAGAATTATTTAGCTTTTACAAAAGGATGGTTGGTATTTACCACGGGGATCGTAATGGTATGATTGAGCAGGTGGATCGCTGGCGCTCCGTTGAAGAACCAGGAGACGGAATTCACTTCAGGGCAACAAGGACACCATCCGGATGGCAGCGGGATCCTTCATCGGCATGGATTCAGGATGCATCCTATATCAGACTTAGAAATCTGAACTTTGCTTATGATTTCAATAAAAGCTTTACACAAAAGTTGAAGCTAAAGGGCTTACGCGTTTATGTGACAGGAAGTAACCTGTTTACTATCACCAAATACTCTGGTTATGATCCAGAGACGAGCAGTGAGGGCACCGGATTGACCAAGGGAGGCGATTACCTTGGATATCCAACCGCGCGAACCTTCATCCTTGGCGCAAACTTCACATTTTAAATTCATTAGATCTTATATTTTAATAATATGAAAAAGATTAGTTTATTGTTCCTGGCGGTTGTCATTCAGCTCGTTTCCTGCAAAAAGGACTTCATAGACCTGGCTCCGCCTTCAAATTTGAACTCCAACACCTTCTACAAAAATCAGCAGGACATCAATCAGGCGACACTTTCTGCCTATGGAAATCTTCGTGATTTGTACAACGCTACCTATGTACGAATTGGAGAAATCCGATCAGACAATTCGACGTATTCCTGGCTTTCCGGCAATCCGGCAAATGAAAAGGGGATAGACGAATTTGCATCTCCGCTGTTGCCGGAAAATAACTTTGTTACCGACTTATGGGACAATAGTTATAAAACCATACTGCGATGCAATCTGGTAATTGGACGTGCGGATGCTGCGACGTTTACCGATGAAAAGTTAAGAACCCAGTATGTAGCTGAAGCACGTTTCCTAAGGGCTTTAGTTTATTTCTGGCTGAACCGAGCTTTCGGCGGGGAGGCTATAAACGGGCAAATGCTTGGTACCATTAAGGTAGATAAGGAACTCAGTCAGGCGGAAGCCTATGAACTTGGCCGTGCACCGCTACAGGACATGTATGACTTCATCGTCGAAGATTTGAAGTTTGCAGAAGCCAATCTGCCTCAAACATATGGTGGTATTGATCGCGGTCGTGTAACTAAGGGTGGCGCATCGGCATTACTCGGAAAGGTGTATTTGACAATGGCAGGTTATCCCTTGAATAAGGGCGCCGAATACTACGGCTTAGCGAGTCAGAAATTGCTTGAAGTGATCAGCAATTCCACTTATTCCCTGGTTCCAAGCTACAAAGACCTGTTTGATGTTTCTAAAAAGAATAGTTCTGAATCACTTTTTGAAATTCAATATTTAAAAGGTTCTCCGAATGCCGCAACAGGAAGTCCCTGGAACAACAACTTTGCGCCAAGGTTCTCCGATAAAGAAGTTGTTTTGGTGGGTGATAAAGGAGGCGAAAACTCTCCAACCGGAAGCATGTCCAGCGCTTATGAGGTTGGTGATCCAAGGAAATTCGTTTCTATGCGGGATGGTTGGGTAAATGCGAAGACAGGTGCTTTCCAGGCAGAAAGGTATGTCGTAAAATATTATGACATTGCCTCAAGCGGTTCGGATAATGGGAACAATTGGATTGAACTGCGCCTGGCAGATGTATACCTAATGTATGCTGAAGCACAAGTTCGTGGAGCGGGCGATAAAAATGCCGCTATACTTTACATGAATAAGATTCGCCAACGTGCAAGAAATACGCCAGGTGACCCAGCAATTCCACCGTCTGCTAATTTACTGCATGACTTTATTTTGGCCGAATTCCCTAATGATGAGACGCTGTTACTCGCCATAGAGAAGGAAAGACGGGTAGAACTTGCATTTGAAAATCACCGCTGGTTTGACCTGGTGCGTACGGGCCGCGCACAGGCAGCTATGATTGAAGAACAGCGATTGGACGGTTATAACACCTTCGCCTGGAGCGAAAGCGCATTGGCTTATCCGATACCAATGACGGTGATGCAGTCTAATCCTCTGAAAATCATACAAAATAAGGGTTATACCCAAATCTAATACTTAGAATCACTAATTATCACATTAATTACACTAAATAAGACATGATGTATTCAAAAATAATTGCCTGCTTTATCATCGCATTCTTGTCCGTAAATACACTATCTGCGCAAGAAAAACCCAATATGCTCTCTAAGCAGGATGAGAGACAAGGCTGGAAGCTCCTGTTTAATGGCAAAAACCTGGAGGGTTGGACTGCGGTTGGAAAAAATGATCCCCCGGCAACTGGCTGGGTGATCCAAGATGGAATATTGATGAACAAAAAAGTCGGGGAGGAACACGGAAGTGACATCATTACGAAAGATGAATACGGAGATTTTGATCTCTCCGTTGACTTCAAGCTAAGCGAAGGTGGAAATAGCGGTATTAAATACTTGTTCACCAAGTATGATCAGGGTGGATGGCTTGGCCTTGAATACCAGATACTGGATAATGATAAGCATCCAGACGCTAAGAATGGCCGGAATGGTAACCGCCTTCAAGCCACGCTTTACGATTTGCTGCCCTTGGAAAAACAAGTTCCAAATCGGGTAGGAGAATGGAATCACGCCAGAATTGTTGTAAAGGGATCTAAAGTTATCCACTACCTGAACGGGGTAAAGGTGCTCTCGTTTGACCGTGATAGCGAGGCCTATAAGGAAGCATGGAAGCTAAGTAAGTTCAAGGACACCCAGCCTCCATTCGGAGCCGTTAAAAAAGGCCACATTTTACTTCAGGACCATGGAGATCAGGTCGCCTTTAAAAATATTAAGGTCAAAATATTATAGCTATAAACACATCAAAAATTTAGTCATGAGCAATAATTCGAGAAGAGATTTTATTAAAAAATTAGGGATTGGTACTGCAGCTTTAACCATTGGAAACAATGCATTTGGCGGGGCAGGTATAGGGACCAGCGCCAAAAGTTACCGGAATATTATGGGATCAAACGAGCGGGTCAATATGGCCGTCATTGGTGTAAATAGCCGTGGGAACAGTATGAGCGGCACGATTGCACGCCTGAAGAATGCCCAGATCGTTACGGTTTGTGACGTAGATAAACGGGCAATTCCGAAAGCCATGCAAACCATTGCAAAAGGAGGTCAGACTGCAGTTCCAAAATCTGAAGCTGACCTGCGGAGGGTTTTAGAAGATAAATCTGTAGATGCGATATATACGGCTACGCCGGATCACTGGCATGCGCCTTTGACGATCATGGCCTGTCAGGCAGGAAAACATGTTTATGTGGAAAAACCTTTGAGTCACAATCCCCGGGAGGGAGAAATGGCCGTCGCAGCGGCAAGAAAATACAACAGGGTTGTGCAAATGGGTGCACAGCGGCGTTCAGCTCCGATACTAACTAAAGGAATTCAGCTTTTGCACGAGGGCATTATCGGGCGGGTCTATATGGCCAAAACCTGGTATACAAATACCCGTAAAGAAACTTTCCTGAAGCCTGGTGCAGTTCCCGATTGGCTGGATTATGACCTTTGGCAGGGACCTGCTCCACGTGCAGAATATAAAGACGGTTTGATCCATTACAACTGGCATTGGTTCTGGAACTATGGCACAGGTGAAGCCTTAAATAACGGCACACATGAGGTAGATGTTGCGCGTTGGGGACTTGGTGTAGATTTTCCGATTCGCGTGAGCTCCATTGGTGGAAGGTATCAATTTCAGGACGACTGGCAAACGCCGGATACACAGTTGGTAACAATCGAATATCCGGGGCGTGTTTCTTTGTTGTGGGAGAACCGGAGTTGTAATGGAAGAAAGGTGGAAGGCCAGGAAAGAGGGATAATTTTTTATGGCGAAAAAGGCAGCCTGGATACTGGAGAGGATGCCTATAAAATATATGACCTGGACGGAAAATTACTTCAGGACGTTAAGTCAGAAGCTAACGGAGAAGCTTTGGCTGGAAGAAATACGGCAAGTCCAAGTCTGGGTATGGATAGTTTGCACATGGCCGATTTCCTGGATGCAATTAAGAATAACCGCCGTCCAAATTGTGATGTTGAACTGGGTTATAAGAGCGTAATGGCCATGCAATTGGGGAATATTTCCTGGAGGGTAGGTCGTGATTTGAAACTTGATCCTAAAAACGGACATATCATTGGTGATAAAGAAGCAGAAAAGTTGTGGGGCAGAAGCTATGAAAAAGGTTGGGAACCTAAGATTTAATCCGATGAAGAGCATTAAATTTTCCTTTTTTGCTGTTGGATTACAGCTTGTATTTGCTTGCGCAGCTTTTTCCCAAACGCAAAAAGCGACTGAAAATAAAGTGACCAAGGCTGGCTGGACAGTCCTGTTTGATGGAAAAACTTTCAAGGGCTGGCAGAAACTGGCGGGGGACGGTTGGTTGATCAAAGATGGTGAGTTAACAGCAATTCCGTCTACTTCACCAAGGCAACTCGATCTGTTATCCGGTGATCAGTATGATAACTTTGAACTGGTTTTCGAATTTAAGATGGCGGAGAAGACGAACAGCGGTGTAAAGTATCTGGTCTCAAACAATTTCCCTGAACAAAAAGGGGCTTACTTGGGGCTAGAGTATCAGATTGTTGACGAGGTTAACTTCAAATATCCGGAACGTGGAGCGTTACGCAGTTTGGCTTCGCTATATGATCTTATCCCTGCCGATACAAACAAGACGACCTCCCCATTGGGAAAGTGGAATACGGCTAAGATTATCGTTAACCAGAATCATATCGAACATTGGTTGAATGAAAAGAAAGTTGTTGAATACAACCGGAATTCAGCTGCATTTGCGACGCTGATCGCTGACAGTAAATACAAGAACCTCAGGAATTTTGGAAAAGCCAAGGCGGGCTACCTGCTGTTCCAAAATGAAGGTTCTCCCGTAGCTTTTAAAAACATAAAGATCCGCCAATTAACTAATCACCCAAATTAACCGACAAAATGACGTATATGAATTGCAGAATAGCTTTAGTGGCACTCTTCGGTGTTTTTTTAAGCCAGGTATCATCCGCTCAAAGTGGGACACAGGGCAACTGGCAACCTTTATTCAATGGAAAGGATCTTTCCGGGTGGAAACAACTCAATGGTAAGGCGAAATACGAGGTTAGGGGTCTGGAGATTGTGGGTACAACTGTTCCGAACGAACCTAACTCCTTTCTGGCAACCAGCAAGGATTATGGCGATTTTATCCTCGAGCTTGAACTTAAGGTAGACCCTTCTATGAACTCAGGGATTCAGATCAGAAGTTTAAGCGATGCAGCCTACAAGAATGGCCGCGTGCATGGCTACCAGATTGAGGTGGACCCTTCGAATCGTAAATGGAGTGGCGGTATATATGATGAAGCGCGGCGTGGATGGCTTTATCCAATGGAAGTAAATGCAGCCGGAAAAGACGCTTTTAAAAACGGGGAATGGAACAAGTACAGGATAGAATGCATCGGGAATACCATTCGCACTTGGGTGAATGGCGTAGCAACCGCGCATTTGGTAGACGCGGAGACTGTAAGGGGTTTCATAGCCTTGCAAGTACATGAAATTGATAAGCCTGAGAATGCGGGAAAGGAGATCCATTGGAGGAACATCCGAATTCAAACAAAGAACCTGAAACCTTCGCCGCTTGATAAAACATTCGTGGTTAATACAATACCCAATAATGTGTCTGCTCAGGAAAAACGAGATGGCTTTAAACTGCTGTGGGATGGAAAAACCCCAAACGGTTGGCGCGGTGCGTACAAGGATAAGTTTCCTACAAAGGGCTGGGTAATTGATCATGGTGTTTTGTCCATTAGTGCATCAAATGGCGCTGAAGGTGGTGTAGGTGGGGATATCGTAACAGAAAAGGAGTATGGCAGCTTTGTATTGAAGTTTGATTTTAAACTTACAGAAGGAGCAAATAGCGGTGTTAAATATTACGTGACAGAGAAGGAAAAAGGCGCGTCGGCGATAGGCCTCGAATACCAGGTGTTGGATGATGAACGCCATCCGGACGCTAAGCTGGGCCGCGATGGAAACCGTACGCTAGGCTCATTATATGACCTAATTACTTCTGCTAGGATACCTGCAGCACGGAAGCCAATTGGAGATTGGAATCAAGGTGTGATTAAGTCTCTACCAAACAATAAGGTAGAATACTACCTGAACGGCTACAAGATGCTGGAGTTTGAACGCGGTTCCCCTGAGTATCTAAAACTGGTTCAAGCAAGTAAGTATAAGAACTGGGAAAATTTTGGTACCGCAGCCAAAGGTCATATCCTTTTACAGGATCATGGTAATACAGTATTCTTTAGAAGTATAAAGATTCAGGAGCTGTAACAGATGATTAAGTTTTGCTTGTTGGTAATCGGTCTTTTAAGCATGTTTTATAAGAAAAGCACGTTCAAAAGTTACAAACTATCCGAATACGGACAAGGCTCTACGTTATGGAAATGACTGTTGAAAGGCTTTCCGTTTTGTAAAAAGGCATCCAGAACTGGAGTTCTATTTAATCCATCAAAAAAAAGACGGCTCCATTGTAGATACGACATCAACCGGATTTAGGCACTTACTGAAATGAAAAGCAACAAAATGATTAGAAGAAATTTTATAAAAAATATTGGCATAACAGGCGGATCACTGCTTTTACAAAGCAACATCGCGAAGGCATTAACACCATTTGCTGACGGCCGGAAACTCAATGTCGGCGTTATTGGATGTGGTGACCGCGGTACCGGTCTAATGCACGTGATGAAGCAACTACCAGATCAGTATCAGTTGGGAATGGTCTGTGATGTCCTTGATTTTCGTTTGGAAAATGCAAGAAAGCTGATGCCCGCAGCGACTACAAGCAAAGATTACAAGAAGGTTTTAGACAACAAGAATATTGATGCTGTAATTATCTCTGTTCCTTTAGATATGCACTTTCAAATAGCGCAAGATGCATTAAATGCTGGAAAGCACATTTATTTGGAAAAGACAATGACATACAATATACAGCAGGCCATTGAATTGGTGAATCTCTCCAGGTCTAGACCCAGACAGATTTTACAAGTTGGACATCAATACCGCTACACTCCGCTTTACCATAAGGTAAAAGAAATGATAAACAAGGGTTATTTGGGGAAAGTAACTCAGATAGACTGTCGTTGGGACCGGAATGGCACTTGGCGCAGGCCGGTCCCTGAGCCATCTTTGGAGAGACAGATCAATTGGCGGATGTATAAGGAATATTCAGGTGGCCTTCCAGCAGAGTTGTTGTCTCACCAGATCGACTTTGTGAATTGGGCGTTTGATACCCACGTTGACGAAGTCTATGCCTCTGGGGGCATAGATTTTTACAAAGATGGGCGCGAAACCTATGACAACGTACAAGCAGTGCTCCGGTATAATAAAGATGGTATGATTGGAAATTTCGGTGCAACTTGTGCAAACAGCCATGATGGATATCTATTTAAGTTCAAAGGATCAAAAGGTTCAATATCCTTACTTGTAGACCAAGCAGTATACTACCCGGAAAAGAAAGCTCTTGAAACACTGCATGAAACGGTTGATGGGGTTACTGGCGCTACAAAGATCATTTGGGACAAGAATGGAGGAATTCCTATCGAAACAGGGCCGTTAAAAGATGGCTCCTGGTACGCGTTAATGGATTTTCACAAATGTGTAAGTAGCCTTCAACAGCCTTCATCAAATGTTTACACGGGAGCTCGTACCGCAATAACCGTCGGAATGATCAATACGTCTTTATTTGGGCACACGATACAAAAGTGGACTCCTGCCTATGACCTCAAACCTCCAATGGGTGTTTAAATACCCATAGCGCTTTAATGTAAGTTATAACAAGATAATATGAAAGGACAGACACAAGGGAACTACCGATGGGTGGTTGTGGCACTACTATTTTTCGCAACAACGATAAACTACCTGGACCGGCAGGTTATCGGTTTGCTTAAACCTACGCTTGAACACCAATTCCATTGGACGGAAATCGACTATAGTCATATTGTCATTGCCTTTTCCACAGCATATGCGGTAGGGCTGCTTTGCTTTGGTAACATCATAGACAGGATAGGTTCTAAAATCGGGTATTCCATTTCAATTGTGATTTGGAGCTTCGCTGCAATGCTGCACGCTGTTGTTAATAGTACCGTTGGTTTCGGGGCTGTGCGTGCCAGCCTCGGTTTTGGGGAGTCTGGTAATTTTCCGGCGGCAATCAAAGCAATTACAGAATGGTTTCCCAAGAAAGAACGTGCGTTTGCAACTGGCATATTCAACTGTGGCGCTAATATAGGTGCTGTAGTAGCACCGGTAATGGTGCCCTGGATTCTCGGCATCTATGGATGGGAGATGGCATTTATCATTACGGGTGCCATCGGATTCGTTTGGCTTGTTTGCTGGCTAGTACTTTACGAAGTTCCTTCTAGGCACAAAAAGCTGACTGAACAGGAGTTTGCATTTATTCACTCAGACGTTGAAAACGAACCCGGAAGCGCGGATAAAACCAATAAGATCAAATGGATCAAACTTTTTGGATACCGCCAGACTTGGGTCTTCGTGGTTGGCAAACTTCTAACGGATCCAATCTGGTGGTTTTTTCTGTTCTGGCTGCCGTCTTATTTTTCCAGCACCTTTCACATTGACCTTACTAAGCCTAGTTTACCACTAGTTGTGGTTTATAGTGCCACTACTATTGGCAGTATCGGCGGGGGTTACTTGTCTTCATGGTTTATCAAAAAGGGTTGGCCAGTCTTTAAAGCACGCAAAACGGCAATGTTTATTTTTGCATTGTGTGTATTGCCAATTTTTGCTGCGCGTTTTACCACAAACGTATGGCAGGCTGTGGCATTAATCAGTTTAGCAGCCGCTGCACATCAGGCATGGAGTGCAAATATTTACACAATTGCCTCAGACATGTTTCCAAAAAACACCATAAGTTCAGTCATCGGCATTGGAGGTATGGCTGGCTCTGTTGGCGGAATATTCTTTCCAATACTAATCGGATATATCCTTGAAAGATATCTTCTTGCAGGTAATATTACAGCGGGATATAACATCATCTTTAGTATTTGTGCTGGTGCCTATGTTTTTGCCTGGTTGATCATGCATGTTATCAGTCCGCGGATGAAACCCATTCAGAGACCTGTTGTAGCGGTAAGCAGCGCCATATAGACCATCTGTATCAGCCCTTAAACTTGATTCCACAGGAATTCGACTTGTCGCTTTTATAAATTACCTTTGAGGACAATGTATGCTTATTGAACTTTTTTGATGCAATATATGCATTCTGCATACTACGATTAAGAACTTGATATATGATTCAGTATTAGGCAATGGAAAAAAGAATTCGAACGCAGGAAATCAACTGGGCTGGAAACATAACCTTCAGCACAGACCAGGTTTACTATCCAAAAACATTGGAGGAGGTACAGCAAGTGGTGACGGCTTGTGAAAGCTTAAAAGCACTTGGTTCAAAACACTCGTTTAATACCATTGCAGATAACACAAGCAACCAGATTTCACTGAAGTACATGAATAAAGTCGTGTTGCTTAACAAGGAATCTAATACTGTCACTGTAGAAGCCGGCGCCAGGTATGGAGAGTTCGTGTCCTATCTGCATGAAGAAGGCTATGCATTACCAAACCTTGCTTCTTTGCCGCACATCACCGTGGTTGGTGCATGTTCAACGGCTACCCATGGCTCTGGAATTAATAACGGTAACCTGTCTACATCGGTTTCTGCAATAGAATTTGTGAACGCTGCCGGCGAGGTTGTTGCCATGTCAAGGCAAGCAGATGGGGAACAGTTCTATGGGCTGGTCGTAAACTTAGGAGCATTGGGCGTGATCACCAAAATCACCCTTGATGTGATACCTACATTTGATATGAAGCAGGTCGTTTATCGTAACCTTCCAATGGCAGTGTTGAAGGATAGTTTTGATAAAATACAAGCAATGGGGTATAGTGTAAGTCTATTTACAAACTGGACCAATAAAAACATCAATGAGGTTTGGATCAAGAGCCTTACTGACAAAAATGACGCTTCCGTTCCTGCTCCCGAACTGTTTGGTGCCATACAAGCTACTGAGAACCTGCATCCCGTAGAAGATCAATCTGCAGAAAATGTGACTGAGCAAAGGGGCGTTCCGGGTGCTTGGTTTGATCGTTTGCCACATTTTAAAATGGGCTTTCAGCCCAGTGTTGGTGCAGAATTGCAGTCTGAATATTTCGTTTCAATCGAACATGCTTATGAAGCCATGATGGCTATAGAACAGCTGCATGAAAGGATCAGCCCTCATCTTTTCATCAGTGAAATTCGGACTATAGATGCGGATAACTTGTGGATGAGCCCCGGCTACAAGCAACGCAACGTTGCCTTTCATTTTACCTGGAAACAAAACATAGAGGCTGTTATGGCGCTCTTGCCGCTTATTGAACAACAACTTGCCCCATTTAACCCGCGACCACACTGGGGAAAGTTATTTACCATGTCGGGACAAGACTTGCAATCCAGGTATGAAAAGCTTGGGGACTTCAAGCAGTTGATACAAAAACATGACCCTATAGGGAAGTTCGGTAATGATTTTCTTGACCTTCTCTATTAATTAGCATTTTCAAAGCTAAAAACCTATTGAAGAGTTAGCCTACGCAGTATTCAATATTTTTAAGATGCAACTGAGATTGAATTACTTTCAGGAGTCCCAACCCGTTCCTCAAACTTAATACAAGGGTGTTATCCTCATAAACTTAAATTTTTCTTCTTTCAGTTTATTTGCTTTATATTCATAAAAGCAGTTACGATTTATCCGTAGCTACCTATTCCTGAAGCATTTGATATGGAAAGCAACACCCATAAGGCATTTACCCGTGCGCGGTTCCT
>JAQBOT010000482.1 GCA_028287885.1 Pedobacter sp. | reverse complement strand
TTAGTGCAGGCGGAATAGATCTAGGCGTTAGCAAGTTACTAAAAGGACCTTCATGCATTGAGGGTCTTTTTTTGTGCTTGTCATTAAGACATAATAACAGGTTAATAGCTATTGATCAGCAATTTAGTCAGCTGAAAAGTAAAACAAAAGACAAAAGTTCCGGATGTTTGTTTAAGGTTTAGGTGGCATTCCTTTTGTACCATCCCTAACATGAACTTGAACAACTTTACTATAAAGGCCCAAGAAGCAGTTCAACAGGCTTCAGCAATAACCGAAGGCAATCAGCAACAGGCTATTGAAACAGCACACCTACTTAAAGGTCTGCTCAATGTAGATGAAAACGTCGTTTCTTATGTACTCAAGAAACTGAATGTTAATGTTAATTTTCTAAACCAAATTCTGGACGCACAGATCAGCAAGTACCCGAAAGTAAGCGGAAGCAATGTGTACCTCAGTTCTGGAGCAAATTCTGCTTTGCAGAAAGCCCAATCCTATTTAAAGGATTTTAAAGACGAGTTTATTTCTGTAGAACATATGTTGCTCGGCATACTTGCAGTGAATGACAGTACTTCCAAAATGCTGCTGGATCAGGGTGTGACAGAGAAGGACATGAAACTTGCCATAAAGTCTTTACGAGGCGATAACCGGGTAACGGACCAAAATGCAGAAGCAACTTACAATGCCCTGAATAAATACGCAAGAAACTTAAATGAATATGCGGAATCGGGTAAACTGGACCCTGTGATTGGAAGAGATGAAGAAATAAGACGTGTGATTCAGATCCTCTCCCGGCGGACAAAAAATAATCCAATCCTGATTGGTGAACCTGGCGTTGGTAAAACGGCTATTGCAGAAGGTATTGCCTTCCGGATCATCAAGGGTGATGTTCCCGAAAATTTAAAGTCGAAAACAGTATATTCTCTGGACATGGGTGCCCTTATTGCCGGTGCTAAATATAAAGGAGAATTTGAAGAGCGGTTAAAAGCCGTAATTAAAGAGGTTTCACAGAGTGAAGGTGATATCATCCTGTTTATTGATGAGATACATACCTTGGTTGGTGCTGGCGGCGGTGAAGGTGCAATGGATGCCGCAAACATCCTTAAACCAGCCCTAGCTCGAGGAGAGCTTCGCGCTATAGGGGCAACCACATTAAATGAATATCAAAAATACTTTGAAAAAGATAAAGCGCTTGAAAGACGTTTCCAGAAAGTGAATGTCGATGAACCGGATACACAAGATGCCATCTCGATTTTACGTGGACTAAAGGAGCGTTACGAAACCCACCACAAGGTTCGGATTAAGGATGAGGCCATCATTGCTGCCGTAGAACTTTCACAGCGGTACATTTCAGATCGCTTTTTACCAGACAAGGCTATTGACCTGATGGACGAAGCTGCTTCTAAGCTTCGCTTGGAGATGGACAGCGTTCCGGAAAATGTGGATGAGCTGGATCGGAAGATCATGCAGCTGGAGATCGAACGCGAAGCCATTAAGAGAGAAAATGACGAGAAAAAGGTTACAGCGCTTGGGGAAGAGATTGCCAACCTCTCTGCAGAACGTGACGATTTAAAAGCGAAATGGAAAGCAGAAAAGGATCAAGTGGAAAGCGTGAATACGCTGCTTGAACAGATTGAGAATTATAAACTTGAAGCGACACAGGCAGAGCGTGCGGGAGATTACGGCCGGGTTGCAGAGATCCGATATGGAAAGATTAAGGAGTTGCAGGATAAAGTAGAAAAGGGGAAGGCCGAACTTGAAAGTCAGCAATCTGAACACCGCATGTTGAAAGAAGAAGTAACGGCTGATGACATTGCTGGCGTTGTTGCACGCTGGACAGGGATTCCGGTTACTAAACTGATTTCTAGTGAGCGCGAAAAACTCCTTCACCTGGAAGATCAGCTTCATAAACGCGTTGCTGGTCAGGATGAAGCGATTGAAGCAATTTCTGATGCAATCAGACGCTCACGCGCAGGCTTACAGGATAAGCGTAAACCAATCGGCTCGTTTATTTTCCTGGGAACAACGGGTGTTGGTAAAACAGAATTGGCTAAGGCACTTGCCGAATTCCTGTTTAATGATGAAAATGCATTGACCAGAATAGATATGAGTGAGTACCAGGAGCGGCATGCCGTGTCCAGGTTGATCGGAGCGCCTCCAGGATACGTCGGCTACGAAGAAGGTGGCCAGTTAACTGAAGCAGTTCGCAGAAAGCCATACTCTGTGGTTCTTCTTGATGAGATCGAAAAAGCACACCCAGATGTGTTCAACATTTTATTGCAGGTGTTGGATGATGGTCGACTGACAGATAATAAAGGAAGGCTGGTAAACTTTAAAAACACGATCATCATTATGACTTCCAACCTTGGATCACACCTGATTCAGGAGAACTTTAAGGATCTTACCGATGAAAACCGTGATCTGGTAATCGCAAAAACCAAAAACGAGTTATTCGAACTTTTGAAACAAACGATTAGGCCAGAGTTCCTTAACCGTATTGATGAGTTGATCATGTTTACTCCATTGAACCGCAGCGAGCTCCGCAATATTGTAAGCCTGCAGTTCCAACATGTTAAGGATACTTTAGCGGATATGGGCATCTCGATCGAGGCGTCTGAAGAGGCTTTAGACTGGCTTGCCGAGCTTGGTTACGATCCTCAATTTGGTGCCAGACCTTTAAAGCGCGTTATTCAGAAGAGAATTTTAAATGAGCTATCGAAAGAGATCCTTGCTGGAAAGATCAACAAAGACAGCAAGATAAAGTTAGATATGTTTGACCATAAATTTGTGTTCCTGAATTTGGCACCGGAAGTGGCAAGTTAAAAAGACTAATTAGTTTGGGCGCCTTTTTAGGCGTCCGAACTAATTTGCTATCTTCGAATTTTCAAACGTTTGCCAGTACATGAATTTACTACTTGTCGAAGATGATCCGAGTATTGTTTCCATTATTTTAAGAGGATTAACTGAGGAAGGTTTTAATGTCAGTATTGCTCCTGACGGTTCAATTGGCAAGCAGATTGCCCTGAAATCTACATTCGATCTTATCATTCTCGATATTATGTTACCTGGCCTGAACGGTTTGGAACTTTGCAAGATCATTAAACTAGAACAACCAAATACACCAGTAATCATGCTCACTGCTTTGGGCAGCACCGAGAATGTGGTCATGGGATTGGATAATGGAGCAGACGATTATCTGGTAAAGCCCTTTAAATTTGCAGAGTTATTTGCACGCATCCGCATGCTGCTTAGGCGATACAAGGGTTCTGCAAACCTGGACCAGGTAATTAATGTGGCTGACCTGCAATTAAATGTAACAGCAAAAAGCGTAAAGCGGAATGGTGAAGACATTACCTTGACAGCTACGGAGTATCGCCTCCTGGTATTTCTAGCGTTAAACAAAGGAAAAATTCTGTCTAGAATCGACATTTTGGAAAATGTCTGGGATATTGATTTCAATCTCGGAACCAATGTGGTGGATGTTTATGTAAACTATTTACGAAAGAAAATAGACAAGAATTCAGATCAAAAACTTATTCAAACTGTTATTGGCCTTGGCTATGTACTAAAGGAAAAATAATGGGAATTGCTAAGAAGATAACCATACTTTTCGCCGTTTTATCTGCTGTGATCATAGGTCTCTTGAGTGGATTCGTCTGGTATTTCTCTAATGAATTTGCTTTCGAAGATTTTTATAAAAGACTTGAGACCAGGGTGAACATTACTGCGCAAACAAAACTTTTCAATAATGTGAACAATGAGGCCTATACTGAGATTCGTAACCAATATCTGGAACGTTTGCCCTCAGAGCAGGCATATATTATTCAGTTGAATCAAATTTTTAAAGCGTCCAGGATAGTTAAGCTTCCATCAGACTTCTATAACAAAATAAAAACTGGACGTACGTCGAGGTACAGAATGCACAACCAGTTTTATGCCGGTAAGTACTTCAAAAAAGGAAAGGCTGCATATGTGGTGATTGTATCGGCGAAAGACCCAGTTGGCTTTCGCGAACTGAAAGACTTACAGAAAATCTTGATCATTGGCTTTTTCCTTTCTGTAGTCCTCTCTTTTGTGGTAGGTTGGAAGTTTTCAGCTTATATGCTCAGCCCTTTGAGAAACATTATCAAGAGTGTAAAGAAAATTAAAGCGGAGAACCTGCATATCCGCCTCGAGGTAAAAAAAGGTAGTGACGAAATGTCGCAACTTGCCGAAACGTTTAACAATATGTTGAATCGCCTGGAGACTGCCTTTGAAACCCAGAACAACTTCATAAGTAATGCTTCCCATGAACTCCGGACACCTTTAACAATTATTAGCGGTGAAGTGGAATTGGCCATGATGGCTACACACGATTTCGAGAAGCAACAGCATACTTTGGCAAAGATTGCAGCGGAGACGGAACGCTTGGAACACATTATAACCAGTTTGCTCGGACTGGCACAATCTGGGTTTAATGGCAAAAATCAACCTTGGGAAGATGTAAGAATGGACGAACTGTTGTGGGAAATTCGGATGTCTGTCAACCAGATTTATCCAGACAGTAAGATTGAAGTCGATCTAAGCAAGTTACCTGAAGATGAGCAACTGCTTACGTTGAAGGCAAATAGGAGTCTTATAAAGTTGGCGCTAAGTAATGTGGTAAGTAACGCCTGCAAATATTCAAACAATAAGCCGGTTATCATCAGCATTGAAAGCTTGAACAAAACTTTGTCAATTGCTGTAACAGACCAGGGTATCGGAATTCCCGAGAACGACGTTCAACATATTTTCGAACCCTTCTACCGGGCTTCAAACACAAATGACTACAAAGGCTATGGTGTCGGATTGCCTCTAACACTCAACATCGTGCGTTTGCACCGCGGTAGCATCGTCATTAAATCAAAGGAAACAGCAGGTACAGAAATTAAAATCGTACTTCCTACATTCTAATCCTATTCTAATCTGGCTCTTATACGGCTATAACCTGGCCAGACTATACTTGTATCAAACCTAAATATTTTATTTAAAGGAGATACAAGCTATGAAAACTGCATTAATTACAACTGATTTTAGAATTGCAAGCACCGAAGTATTGGAGACTCTGTTGCTTGAACATCCGGAGGAGACCTTCCGGGTCATTTTCTTCCACGCCTTCAAATTGTCAGATTCCATAAGCGACTTGCTCCTGCTAACCCGCAGAAGCAGAGATTATGAAGTTGTAAGTGACATCTTCTATGAACGGCTGAATAAGTACAAGGCTGACTACAGTCAACAATTGCATTCAATTGGCATTGAATATTTCTACGGTAGCACGGTAGCCGCCTTTAAGAACTTCATGGAAGCACGCTCCGTGGATTGCATTGCTCATGATGCTTGCTATAAATTTAATCCACTGAGCAAGCACAGTATAGACCCGAAATATTTGATAGACCGTGTCTCTTGCGAAATGTTAGTCTTCGACGCGTCAATCAGCACTAAAAATAGAAATCCATCAACCATCGAAAACCATCAACTATGTTACTAAGAAACAACATTCCACTCACCTATACTTTTGGAAAAATTAAGAAAGAAATTCTTTTTGTAATTGCCTATTCCATTGCAATCGTAGTCTTGTACCAGAACTTCCATATTACCCGTATCTCTATTCCAGTTGCCGTTCCCGCCTTGTTGGGCACGATCATTTCTTTATTGCTGGCATTTAGGTCGAACCAGGCTTACGACAGATGGTGGGAAGCCAGAATCATATGGGGTGCCATAACCAACGATTCCAGGACTTTCTCGAGGCAAATTCTCTCTTTTGTGGAAAACCCCTATCAACTGGAAGAGGTAGAAATATTTAAACGCCGTATGATAAAAAGGCAAATTGCATGGTGTGTTGCCTTAAGTGAGGGATTACGGGGGTTTAGTCCGTCTAAAGGGCTCGCTCGTTTTCTGGATAGCCATGATTTACATACCGTTAAGAAGCAAAAGAATGTCACCCTATCCCTCTTGGAAATGCAGGGTATGGACCTAAGGAAAGCTTTGAATGAAGGCTGGATAAACAAATATCAGCAAATCGAGCTTGATAAGACACTCACTGCTCTTTGCAACCACATGGGTGGATCGGAAAGAATTAAAAATACAATCTTTCCGGTAACCTATAGCAAATACATTAACATGTCTATTCACCTGTTTATTGTACTCCTGCCATTTGGCCTTATTGAGATCTTTGGCTATATGGAAATCCCACTTGTAGTTGCTATAGCTACTTTCTTTTTACTGGTTGAAAAAATGGCAGTTCATCTTCAAGACCCCTTTGAAAATAAACCTACAGATACGCCTACCACAACCATCTGCAGGAATATCGAGCGCGACCTTTGTCAGATGATGAATGATTATGAACTGTTTGAAGACAGACCTCAAACAGAAGCGGCTCCAATAGGCTCGTATTACATTTTGTAGTTGTTGGCCGGTGATCATAAAAATGCCACAAAAAGCTTTAATTTTTGTGGCATTTTTACACGAATTAAGTTTTAGTTTTTCCCGTTCATTTCTTTATCACGATCCATTTCTATCATATCGACCTGGTCAGAGGTTGTAAAATCACCAAGTAAATACTTATTAAAATGATCTGCAAGCTTCCAGAAAGCATATTCAGTGAAATCACCAAAGCCATGTCGCTGCCCTGGCATAATCACGTACTCGAAACGCTTGCCCGCTTTCATTAGCTGGTTAGCCAGTCGTATTGTATTTGCCGGGTTTACGTTATTATCGACGTCACCCGTCATGATCATCAAATGCCCTTTCAGGTTTTTGGCAAGATCTGCATTTTTGTCTATGCTGTATGTAAATGTGGTATCTCCTTTTGAGGAGATGATTTCTTTAACTCCATGATGTTTTTCACTCCACCAACGGTTGTAAATGCTGTTATCGTGGTTACCAGCTTTTGAAACCGCAACTTTAAAGAAATCCGGATACACCAACATGGCCGCGGTAGACATGAATCCCCCACCGGAATGACCGGTAATCCCTACCCTAGTCAAATCTATAAATGAATATTTGTCTGCAAGCTGCTCAATTGCTGCCTTCTTATCAGCTAATCCGTAATCGCGTAAATTTCCATACCCGAAAGTATGGTACCATTTGGAACGTGCAGGATTGCCGCCCCTATTACCTACAGAGATAACAATGTATCCAAACTGTGCAAGGCGGTCTGTATTGTCCAGACTTTTGGTGAAAGCCTTATTTACGGCCTCTGTTTGTGGTCCCGGGTAAACGTATTCTATGATGGGGTACTTTCTCTTCGGGTCGAAGTCGAAAGGCTTATACATTACTCCATAAAGATCCGTGATGCCGTCATCTGCTTTAACTTTAAAAGGCTCTGGGAACTTATATCCCGCAGACATCAATAAAGAAAGATCAGCCGTCTCTAAATTCATTACGACTAATCCATTATTATCTTTTAGAACCGCCTTAGGCACGGTGTTGACTCTGGAGAAATTATCTACAAAATATTTTGCCTCATCATTCATGTTTACAGCATGATCAAAATCACCTGCATTCAAAAGCTTCATCCCCGTACCATCGAAATTGACTTTATAAAAATGCAGGTAGTATGGATCTTCCTTTCCTTCTCTGCCGTTTGCCGTGAAGTAGAGAATACGTTTTTTCTGATCGATGTTAACGATGCTTTCGCAGTGGAAAGCACCTTTGGTAATTTGATTTTTCAATTTCCCGCTGCCGTCAAACAGATAGAAGTGGCCCCAGCCATCTCTTTCAGACCAATGAATGATTTCTTTTCCATCGTTTACCAATCCGGGTCTGTTAAACTCCACATAGGTGTTAAAACGCTCGTCGATCAAGGGTGTTACAACATCTGTATGGATGTCAATGGCACAAACGTCTACACGCTTCAGATCCCTGCTTGTTCTTGCAAAATAGATCTTACTGTTGTTACCCAGCCAAATTGAAGGTCTGAACTCATTGTCGCGGTCCTTATTTAACGACGGGGCCTGCCAAAGCGAGATTGTCTGGTCTTTGAACGCAGCAACATTCAGCTTTTTATAGGTTTTTGCATCAAAGTTGAACAGCAAAACTTCCTCGATAGGCGCTTCCTTCTCTCCTGGCATGTGGTACTTGTAAGTTTCCAAAGTTGGCCTTGCGGATGCAGTACTATTGATGACCCAAAGATCTTTTACCTTCCTGGAGTCTTCCCGGTTTAATACAAAATATTTAGAATCTGGCGACCAAAGCACATAGGCCAGGCGGCGTTTCTTGTCTTTCTTTAGAACCTCTTCGTTGTTTTCTCCATCACCATCATCCCCGTAAGAATAAAACTTGACACCATCTTTAGTCAGCTGATGTTCTACGATTGTGCTGTCTTCTTCATTTTTAACTGCTTTCTGGTAATTGGACTTATCCATCCAATACAGATTGTAATTTTTGCTAAAAATTATCGCTGAAGAATCCGGTGCAACGGATCCCCAGGTCGGCTTGGCTTTTGGCTTGCTGTAATTTGGCACTTCAGTAAGTTTAGCAGAAGCTATATCGTAAGTGAAATAGAAGATCTTCTTTTGCAGAGAATCTGCTGCTTTTTTGTCTTTTCTATCTTTCTGCAGCTCGTCAATTGAACTTTTGACTTCGAAGCTGATGCTTTTCTCATCCTTGGCGAACTTTAGATTTTCGATAGGCAAATGCGCGGCATCAAAGGGATCACGAACCAGCCTTGTAATATCTGCAGCTAGGTTTGCCGTATTAAACATTTGTTTTTTGGACTTGCTTGAGGGATCAACCATCAACCAGTCTTTGCCGGATGGCGTTTCATACATGTACCAAAAGCGATTGCTGAGTTTAAGCCAATGGGCGTCAACAGCGGTCGAAAACACCATCTTCTTTAACTTGGCAGATGAAAAGCGGGAAGCCAGCTGATAGTTGGCTTTTGGTGCTTCAAAGCTTCGATCGTTAAAATTTGAGTTTTTAGTTTGTCCGAGCGCGGAAAGGAAACTTCCGCCAATAAGGAATAATGAAAAGTACAGTTTCTTCATTTATGGGGTTAAATTAAAAAGCCTAAAGTATTGAAATATCCAGCGGGATCAGGAAATTGAATGTAATAATTAAGATATCAACATTGAAATCAGAAAATGTGCAAAAATGATTGAGCATATTGCAATAAATGCAGTCTGTTTGTAAAAATAATTCATTGCTTTTTATAATTTTGTGTACTATACAGGTGATTTCCTGCTAAAGCACACCAACACTTAAAATGAATAAGAATTTACTTTCACTCTTGGCTGCAGCTGCACTATTTGCGGCCTGTCAGTCAAACCCTCAAACACCGCTCTTTAAAGGAAGCACATCTGAATCAGCCGGTACAAACGGCGACACAACGGCCGCTAAGCCTGTTGATATTGATAAGATGAACGTAGCGAGCGCCGCTACCATACTTTCCAGAAAACAAGTACCTGTTTTGTGTTATCATCAGATCCGTGATTGGAAAGCTACTGACTCTAAATCTTCGAAAGACTACATCATCCCGGTAGGGACATTTAAAGAGCACATGAAAATGCTTGCCGATAGTGGTTACCACACCATTCTACCTGATGAATATTATGCTTATTTGAATACGGGAGCCAAACTTCCGGAGAAACCGATCATGTTAACTTTCGATGACACCGAGGAAAACCAGTTTTTGATTGCGGCACCTACCATGAAGAAGTATGGGTTTAAAGGCGTTTATTTCGTGATGACCGTATCACTTGGCAGACCGAATTACATGACAAAAGCACAGGTAAAGGAACTTTCTGAAGTTGGCCACGTTATTGGGTCACATACCTGGGATCACCACAATGTTAAAAAGTACCAAGGGAAAGATTGGGAGACTCAGGTCGATAAGCCGACAAAGACTTTAGAGGAAATCACTGGTAAGAAAATCGAACATTTTGCCTATCCTTTTGGCTTATGGAATCCAGAGGCATTCCCGGAACTAAAGAAAAGAGGCATGAAATCGGCCTACAGTCTTTCAGAGAAGCGGGATCAGAATAATCCACTGTACACCATTCGCCGGATCATTGCGAGTGGATACTGGACGCCAAGAACATTGAGTAATAATATTAAAAACAGCTTTTAGCCATAAACCCGGTATTGTTTATTACAAGGGAGCTTGCGTATTATAAGCTTCTTCGATAAACAGTACCGGGTTTTTTATGCGCGAAAGTTTAGTTCTAAGACTTACGCTTAATAGATCTTTTCAATGATAAATTGCTTGTTGTTGAAAGTAAAATCTGCCTTAACCTTCTTACCAATAAAAAGCTGGCCAACGGGTGATGCCGCAGAAATGGCGTATACCGTTTGTCCATTTGCAACAAGTTGCCCGGCACTGATGCTGATGTAAAAGATTCCATTGTTTGTATATACCAGTGTACCATTCCTAACGGTATCCAGAACTGGAACATCGTTAAGGCTTTCCAGTTGATGCAAATTTTGCTTTGCATCAGCCAGCAGACTTTTGTTTCTAAAAATATCTTGCTGCATCATCTCCCGTGTGGTTTCAAACTTATCGCCGGCGCTGCTTTTTGTATCGTCATTGCTGGCCTCTTGTGCCTGTGCAAGTGCAGTTTCAGCAGTTTCAATTCGTTTTTGGACCAGAGTCAAGCAAAGCTGGTACACTTCTGATTTTAGGTTCTCCATATATTTAATCTTCCACCCATTTTACTTTATCCGCCATAGGCGTCCTATTTGCATCCCTCTTTTCCTCATTGTAATAGCCCATATAAAAGATCCCAAAGCATTTTTCGTTTTCCCTCAAGTCAAGAAAATCTCTAAGTGCTTCAACTGAATCCGGAGAACTCCAGTACCCACCAATATCTAATGATTCGGCAGTTAAGGCCATATTTTGAACTGCACAGCCAAGTGCGGCTATCTCTTCCCACTCCGGCAACTTGTCCGGATGCAACTGTGCATTGATCACGATTACACAACTAGATTGTTCAAACTTCAATGGTATGGACTCGTACTTCTTTTGCAGGAACTTATTTGCAGGCGTACCTTCCTTATACAGGCGGGCTAGCTCTGCTCCCAGCCTCTGCTTTCCTGCATTCCTGAACACCATAAAACGCCAAGGCTCTGTCATCTTATGTGTGGGTGCATAGTTGGCACTCTCCAAAATATGCTGGATTGCTTCTACAGGAATCTCCTGTTTGGTATAACTTGGCGGAAAAATACTTCTTCTTCCTTTTATAAGGCGGGTTACGACTTCAAATTCTTCTTTCATCCTTGTCGGCAAAAATAACTTATAATTTAGGCAAAGTACCCAGCAACAAAAAGATTTATAAATTATAACTACCTTTGCAGCTTATTTTTTACATATGATTTCAGTATCTAATTTATCCCTGCGTTACGGAAAACGTACTTTATTTGAAGACGTTAACTTAAAATTTACCCAAGGCAATTGCTATGGGGTAATCGGAGCGAATGGAGCGGGTAAATCAACTTTTATGAAAATACTTTCTGGTGAGGTTAATCAGACATCAGGAAGCGTTGCGATAACACCAGGTGAGCGTATGGCGGTTTTGAATCAAAACCATTATGCTTTCGATGAATTTACGGTTATTGAGACCGTTATGATGGGACATAAAGAACTTTATGATATCATGAAAGAGAAAGATGCCATTTATGCTAAAGAAGACTTTACTGATAAGGACGGCGAACGTGCCGGAGAATTGGAAAATCGCTTTGCAGAAATGGACGGATGGAACATGGAAAGCAACGCGGCGACCATGCTCAGCAATTTAGGGATTAAAGAAGAACATCATTATAAGCTCTTAAAAGAGATTGATGGTAACCAGAAAGTACGTGTCTTGCTTGGACAGGCACTCTTCGGTAACCCGGACATCCTATTGCTCGATGAGCCGACCAACGATTTGGACATAGAGACGATTGCATGGTTGGAAAACTTCCTTGCAGATTATGAAAATATTGTTTTAGTTGTATCTCACGATAGGCACTTTTTAGATGCTGTTTGTACGCACATCGTGGACATTGACTTTAGCAAGATGAACATTTATACTGGTAACTATTCGTTCTGGTATGAGTCTAGTCAGCTTGCATTAAAACAACGCGGCGACCAGAATAAAAAACTCGAAGAGAAGGTTAAGGAGTTACAGGAATTCATTCAGCGCTTTAGTGCAAATGCTTCCAAATCCAAGCAGGCGACATCACGTAAGAAAGCGCTTGATAAAATCGACATCTCTGAAATTAAAGCATCAAGCAGGAAATACCCGGCTATATTGTTTAATAATTTAGGCCGTGAAGCTGGAGATCAGATCCTACAGGTGGAGAATCTTTCGCATTCTGCAAATGGAGAAGTGTTGTTCAAGAACATCAGCTTTATGGTAAATAAGGGTGATAAGATTGCAGTCCTTTCGCAAAACAGCCTTGCCACTGCAGCCTTCTATAACGTACTTACAGGCCGTGAAAAGGATTATACCGGTGAGTTTAAATTTGGGGTGACGATCAGTATGGCCGACATTCCGAACGACAACTCCGCGTACTTTCAGGGAAAAGATGAGAATTTGGTAGACTGGTTGCGTGAATATTCAAATACAGATCAGGATGAGCAGTTCGTAAGAAGCTTTCTTGGACGTATGTTATTCTCTGGAGAA
This sequence comes from Pedobacter sp., assembly GCA_028287885.1. Classification (GTDB taxonomy): domain Bacteria; phylum Bacteroidota; class Bacteroidia; order Sphingobacteriales; family Sphingobacteriaceae; genus Pedobacter. The sequence continues at coordinate 13,085 of JAQBOT010000482.1, read as the reverse complement.
GAAGTGCTTAAGAATGTGAAGGTGTTATCTGGAGGAGAGAAAATGCGTTGTATGTTCTCCCAAATGATGTTAAAACATGCAAACTTGTTGTTGTTTGATGAGCCAACGAATCACCTGGATTTGGAATCTATTACCGCATTGAACAACGGTATGAAAGATTTTAAAGGCACAATCTTGTTCACTTCACGAGATCATGCATTGACAGAATCTGTAGCGACTAGAATCATTGAGATTACGCCAAATGGAACGATTGATAGAATGATGACTTACGATGATTATATAAACAGTTCTGAAGTTGATGCTTTAAGAGCTGACTTGTATAAATAACGGAAAGGTTTAAACATAAAAAAGCTGCAGAAGTAAATTCTGCAGCTTTTTTTATGTTATTTTTTCTAATGACCAGAATGACCATCTGCACCGTGTGCATGGCCATGAGCTAATTCATCTTGTGTGGCTTCGCGTACAGATATGATCTTACCTGAAAAGATTAGGTTTTTACCTGCCATCGGGTGATTTAAATCTACCGCGATGGTATCATCATGAACTGCGGTTACGCCTGCTCTGAAATGGTTACCTTCATTGTCTTGTAAAGGAATAACATCGCCTACATTCGGCAGATCAACTTCTTTAAACATGTCTTTTGGAAGATCAGCGAAAGCTCCCGGATCGATCGCACCATATCCATCCTCAGCGCTAAGCTCAAAGCTATACTCATCACCTACATTCAAACCAGCCAAATGCTCTTCAAATTTAGGCAACATCATGCCTGTACCATATAAGAAAACCAAAGCGTTTTGCTCATCGGCTTTTTCTACAAAAACTTGTTGTCCTTCTTCATTAGTCGTATGCAGTTCGTACGTTAATGAAACTACGGAGTTCGGTTTTATACTCATTACTATCGTATTTAATTTTAAAAATTTATGGCCGTTTAACCGTGCCAACGGGCAGTTGGCGGGCCTTATTCTGGCAAATATAGATTTTTGTTTCTATGCATTGCTAACCTTTTAACAAAGCAGGGTTTGAATTTGTTCCGCGAATTGTTATTTTGTTTAACAAGTGAAAGGAATTCAGGGATCTTCAGAAGTTCTGCGAAATTCACCGAAAGTTGCTTGATCCCTTTTTCTAAATACTTGATTTTACTAATTCAACGCATAATATGAAGATCAGTTCGATAGAAATTTACCGCTTCAGTATCCCGATGGAACCCTTTGTTATTGCGACCGGGACCATGCATTATGCACAGAATGTATTAATAAAAATCCATACAGATAAAAGTGTGCACGGGATTGGTGAATGCTCTGCTTTTCCAATGATTGTGGGTGAAAATCAAGACACCTGTATTGCGATGGCCAGAGAGTTTGCAAGAACTCTGATAGGGAAAGATCCACTTGATATTCCAGAGCGCATGAATGATCTGCTGGGGTATGCTGCACACAATGGAACCATTAAGAGTGCTTTCGACATGGCCATGTTTGATATAGCAGCAAAGCATGCTGGCATGCCTTTGTATCAGTTTTTAGGTGGTCGCAAGAGAACCGTAGAGACCGACATGACAATTGGTATTGACACGCCAGAAAACATGGCGGTAACAGCGCTGAAATACAAGACACAAGGATGCCGTATTTTAAAAGTTAAGCTTGGGAAAAAAGTGCCGGAGGATATTGAGCGGGTAGCGATGATTCGCTCTGCCGTGGGTGAACAAATGACCATTCGTTTAGATGCCAATCAAGGTTGGACCTTTGATGACGCACTGCTGGCCTTATCTGCACTTGCGCAATATAATATCCAGTTTTGCGAACAACCCATGCGCACCTGGTTTGATGATAAGTTGCCCGAACTCAACATCAACTCGCCCATTAAGATTATGGCAGATGAAAGTTGCTACAACCACCATGACGCGCGTAAATTGATCAACAGCAAGTCATGCGATCTCCTGAACATTAAGTTCTCAAAATCCGGGGGCATACTTGAAGCCCAAAAGATCCACGAAGTTGCTTTACAAACCGGAACGAAATGCATGATGGGCGGCATGCTTGAAAGTCGCATTGCCCTAACAGCCTGTCTGCATTTTGCATTAGCTAGTCCAAATATTATTTACTTTGACTTGGACACTTGCCTTTTGGGGCATTTGGTAGATCCGGTTGTTGGCGGATTAACGTATGATGGCTACTTTCTGGATGTACCAAACGCGATAGGAATTGGCGCAGATGCTGACCCAGGTTTCTTGAAGAAATGCGAAAGATGGCTGGTCTAGCTTAAGGTGGCTATTTTATCAACAGGCGTTGAAAAGCAAGACTATCACCTTTAAATGCATTAAAATCTACAACATGGTTGATGCCCGTGATCCTTGCCCGGTCTGAATGTTGCCACATCAGCCAGTTGGCGCTCGCATTTATACGTAATTCAGCTTTATGATAATGGGCGATCCACAACGGGTACTCATCGAAGTGACCTTTTAGATAGTCATTGTAAAAAGTTAAACCGGAATAGATGATGGGTTTTACCCCGGTTTTCTTTTCTACGTAATCAAGAAAGTCAGACAGTTCCAATCGCATTTTGTTCTCCGCTACCCCATTAAGTTGCTCAATATCTACAACTGGAGGAAGATCACCAGCCTCAAAACTAACTGTTTGGAGGAAAAACTTAGCTTGCCAGGCTCCGGATTTTTGTGGACGGAAATAGTGGTATGCACCGCAAACAATTCCCGCTTTTGCCGCTTCGCGCCAGTTTCGTTGGAAGTATGGGTCGATGCTCGCCACCCCTTCTGAGGCTTTTATTATGGCAAATTTGATTTGTACATCATCGTCCTTCATCGACTTAACCATTTTCCAATCAATTTTCCCCTGGTAAGATGAAACGTCTATGCCATGGATGCCATATTTATCCGGAATCTTGATCTGATAGCTGTTATAGGTACGATAATGCGGATTTTCGCCCCAATCTAGTATTGAACGCCAGGTGGATGTGAAAGCTTTAAGGATGTAGGCATAATACAACGGAGACAGCAAAATAAGTAGCAATGCGACAGCCGCAAATTTTAGTTGTATAGGCAGTGGTTTATTGTTGGAGCTTTTTTTCCTGGAGACCGGCCTTTTAACGGCTGGCTTTTTTAATGCGGCAGGTCTTTTTCGCGGAATACTAGTCTTTTGTGGCGGCACGCCGTAAAATTACGAAAAGCCTCCAAAGGAACAAGGAAAGCATTTAAGTTGAGGGGAAATCAAGAATGCTTTGCTGTCTAATCCTACCCATCATCAATCTGACAAAAGCGTATAGAGAAGACGTCATTTTGAGAAGGTCGAGCCAAGGGACAAGTAAACGTAAATAGATGAAACTTATTTATATGAATCTTATTGTTAAATACAGACGATTAATTAAAGGACATGAATAGCGAGGACAACACAAACAAAACACCTGAGGAAGGTGCAGATAACGAGCAGGTAAAAAATGATGTTCAACATCCGCAAGGAGACGAAAGTCAGCAATTTACGGGTGGGAGTACCGGCCCCGGGGACAACTATGATCAAGAGACGAAGCCGAACACGCATGGATCAACGCAAACGGGGTCCTATGCAACGGATAATCCGCCTGACATAAATATTCAAAGTAGCGATGATCTGGATCTGACTGAAGATTAGACCATCAAATTCAACCTTTGTAAAACAAATTAGACCTTTGTAAAACAAAAACAGGTTAACCAATAAACAACACTTATGAAGTTGTATTATTAGTTAACCTGCCTAATTAGCTATCCAAGAATCTGACTAAACTTGCTGCTATTTGTTTACAGAGAACTTGTAAACCGTGCTTGTATTGTACGCTTCACCAGGTTTCAAGACTGTTGTCGGGAACTTAGGCTGGTTTGGAGAATCAGGGAAATGCTGTGTTTCTAGGCAAAAAGCAGAACGGTATCCATATGTTGCGTCTGCCTTTCCATAGTTTACCTTGTCGGTAAGGAAGTTACCGCTGTAAAACTGTATGCCCGGCTGATCTGTTAAAACTTCCATTACAATACCGGATTTAGCACTACTCACTGTGGCTGCTTTGCGCAAGCCAGTTCCTGCTCTCAAAACCCAATTGTGATCGTAACCTTTACCATTTTTCAATTGTGGATCAGAATCATTGATATTTGCACCTATTAGCTTTGGTTTAGTAAAGTCGAACGGCGTTCCTGCTACCCTTTGCAGCTTTCCGGTTGGTATCAGTATGGAATCTACGGGTGTAAATTCATCCGCTTCTAATGTCAACAAATGATCGGTAATCGTTTTATCACCAGCTCCGTTTAGGTTAAAATAGGAATGGTTGGTCAGGTTAATTACTGTTGGTTTATCTGTACTTGCGGTATAAGCGACCTTCAAGGAATTGTCCTCCCCAAGGGTATAGGTAACTTTTACCTGAAGGTTGCCTGGGTAGCCGGCTTCCCCATCTTTCGACAGGTAAGTAAGTTCCAACGTATGATCATCTACAAGCTTCCCATCCCAAACTTTTTTATGAAAGCCATTCAAACCTCCATGCAAAGAATTTACTCCATCATTGACTTCAAGTTTATATTCTTTTCCCTCCAATTTGAATTTCCCTTTCGCAATGCGATTGCCATACCGACCAATCAATGCGCCAAAGAAATTCTCTTTGTTATCCAAGTAAGTCTTTAGGTTGTCGTGGCCCAGCACAACATCTACCCATTGATCATTTTTATCTCTCACCAATAAAGAAACCACCCTTCCACCATAATTTGTAATTGCCGCCTGCATACCAGCGTTATTTTTAAGCATATACAAATGGGTATTCCGTTGATCTGTTGTACCAGTAAATGCTGCAGAATCCAGAAGAATTTTGTTTGAAGCGGCCTGTGTGGGATCCGAAGAACTGTTCTTATTGCTACCGGATTGATTGCAGGCTCCGAGTATGCCAGATACAAAGAGTGCAGCAATAACTAAATTTTGGTTCAATTTCATAATTGGTGGTTTTTATTTCTGTAGGCAAATTAAACATCTTAAATTAAACGTCAAAGTAACTAATAATTATAAATTATACTTATTCTTATATTTAAATGATCTAAAAACTGAGGCGTTAGCCTTTTTGCATAATTTAGCACACAATGATAGAATATACTAAAGAAAGTCAAATGTTAGTTGCTGTAGACTGCATTATTTTTGGCTTTGATGGAGAAAACTTAAAAATATTACTAATCAAACGTGGCTTCCATCCTGAAGGTGGGAAATGGAGTTTAATGGGTGGTTTCATAGAAAAAGATGAAAGTTTAGATGAGGCGGCAAACAAGATATTACACGAACTTACCGGGCTTAAGGGGGTCTACCTAGAACAGCTGCATGCCTTCGGAAACCCTTTGAGAGACCCAATGGAGCGGACGATCTCTATTGCTTATTTCGCTTTGATTGACATCCATAAATATGAGCGCCAATTGAACGACCACTATCATGCGGAGTGGTTCCTAACTACTGAAATGCCGAACCTGATATTTGATCACAATGCGATGGTCGAAGCAGCCAAGCAGAGAATCAGGTACAAAGCAGCGCTGCATCCCATCCTCTTTGAACTTTTACCAAGAAAGTTTACCATTCCGCAACTGCAAAGTTTGTATGAAGGCGTCTATAACACACGCATCGACAATCGGAATTTCATTCGTAAGCTTACGTCTACCGGCCTGTTAATAAAGCTGGAGGAAAAGGACAAATCAAACTCCAAAAAAGGGGCATTTTACTTCAAATTAGATAAGAAAAAGTACAAGGCAAAGTTCCAGGCCTTTCTAAATTTCATACCAAATCCTGAAAACTTGATCAGCTAAAATAAAGTGTATATTAAATGATAAATAATTTCCTTTAACAAATAAATAAACGTTAATTAGACATTTATCATTATGAAAGCAGATCAATATGTTATTGGAGTAGATTACGGCTCAGATTCCGTCCGCTCCGTTCTTGTTAATGCCACAAATGGAGAGGAAATAGCGTCTTCTGTGTTTAACTACCCGAGGTGGCAGCAAGGTTTATTTTGTGATCCAAACAGCAATCTTTTCAGGCAACATCCGCTTGATTACATTGAAGGCCTGGAGACTACAATAAAAAATTGTTTAAAGAATGCGGGAATCAATCCGGCCGCGATCAAAGCCATCTCTGTTGATACAACAGGATCTACACCCGTGGCAGTAAATAATCAGGGAACGCCATTGGCTTTGTTGCCCGGCTTTGAAGAAAATCCACATGCCATGTTTGTTTTGTGGAAAGACCATACGGCAATTAAAGAGGCCGCAGAAATCAATGAGCATGCGAAGTACTATGAAAGCAACTATCTCAAATATGTAGGCGGCATCTACTCTTCAGAATGGTTTTGGGCGAAACTGCTGCGAACTTTAAGAACTGATGAACAAGTACGCGCCGCCTGTTACTCCTGGGTAGAGCATTGTGACTGGATTCCTTTCATGCTCACAGGTGGTACAGACGTACATAAAATGAAAAGGAGTCGATGTGCCGCCGGCCACAAAGCCTTGTGGTCAGAGGAGTTTAATGGCCTCCCTCCCAATGATTTTTTCAGTTCCTTAGATCCTTTGTTGGATGGTTATACTTCGAGAATGTTTAAAGACACCTACACTTCTGAGATTGTTGCGGGTAATTTAAGTCAGGAATGGGCAGATAGGCTGGGCTTAAATATTTCCACCGTAATTGGAGTCGGTGCATTTGATGCACACATGGGCGCTGTAGGCGGCCAAATAGAACCTTATCACCTAAGTAAGGTAATGGGTACTTCAACTTGCGACATTCTGGTTACCCCTACTCAGGACATGGACGGGAAGTTAATAAGAGGAATCTGTGGGCAAGTTAATGGCTCGGTTATCCCCGGCATGGTTGGCCTTGAAGCGGGACAATCTGCGTTTGGAGACACCTATGCATGGTTTAAAAACCTAATTGCCTGGCCAGTGAAGAACTTACTCCAATCCTCTTCTTTAATAGATCAAGCGACTGCAAAGGCGCTTGAAGAAGAGATTCTCGATCAGATTATTCCAGAGCTGAGCAGGCAAGCTGCATTACTACCAAAAGCGCAGGATGATGAACTTGCGATAGATTGGTTTAATGGTCGGAGGACACCTGATGCTAATCAGGCACTTAAAGGCGCACTGTCTAACCTGAACCTCGGAACGGATGCGCCACGTGCCTTCCGGGCGCTGGCAGAAGCGACGTGTTTCGGAGCTAAAAATATCGTCGATCGTTTTATTTCCGAAGGAATACCTGTAAAGGGAATCATAGGCATTGGCGGTGTTGCAAAGAAATCACCATTCGTAATGCAAATGATGGCGGATGTATTGAATATGCCAATCCGTATCCATCAGCATACCCATACCTGTGCACTCGGCGCCGCTATGTTTGCTGCCACAGCTTCAGGAATATATCCGACGGTAGCAGATGCTATGGCAAGCATGGGTGGTGGCTTCGACGCTTCTTATTACCCGAATGAGGAAAGCGCAAGCTATTATGCAGCGCGTTTTCCGAAGTATAAATCATTGGGAAGCTACATTGAAAAAAATACCAAACATGAGTAATTACGAAGAAATAAGAGCGGAAGCTTATAAAGCAAACATGCTGCTTCCTAAGCTGGGCTTAGTGCTCTTCACTTTCGGAAATGCCAGTGCAGTGGACCGGGAAAAGCGCGTGTTCGCGATAAAACCAAGTGGAGTGCCTTACGAGGATCTGACACCAGAAAAAATGGTCATCGTTGACTTTGATGGGAATACGGTTGACGGGGATCTCAGACCTTCTTCAGATACTAAGACCCATGCGGTACTCTACAAACATTGGGAAAACATTGGTGGCATTGTACACACGCACTCCACCTATGGAACCGCCTGGGCGCAATCTTTAAAGCCGATTCCAATTTATGGAACCACACATGCGGATCATACGACTACTGCAATACCCTGTGCACCACCGATGAGTGATGAAAAGATAAGGGGCAACTACGAATATGAAACGGGCTATCAGATTATTGAACACCTGAATGATCTGGTGCTAAGCTATACGGAAGTTGAAATGATCCTGGTGGGAAATCATGCACCATTTACCTGGGGAAAGACGGCTGAGAAAGCGGTGTACAATAGTGCTGTAGTTGAACAACTTGCACAAATGGCCTTTCTGACCGAACAAATCAACCCGCAAGTTCTGCCAATGAAAGATGCCTTGATTAAAAAACATTTCGATAGGAAACACGGTGTTGATTCTTATTACGGACAATAAAATTTAAACTTATGAAAAGCAATTTAAAAGAATTTGAAGCCTGGTTTATCACGGGTAGCCAGCACTTGTATGGCGAAGAAACACTTAGAGAAGTTGCCCAGCACTCGCAGCAGATCGCAGCTGCTTTAAATGATTCTCCCAGGATTCCAGTGAGGATCGTATTTAAGCCTACGGTAAAAACCCATGAGGAGATCTACGCAATTTGCCAGCAGGCCAACAATGCCGAGAACTGTATTGGCGTGATTGCCTGGATGCACACCTTTTCTCCAGCGAAGATGTGGATTGCCGGGTTGAAAATACTGCAGAAACCACTTTTACACCTACATACCCAATTTAACCGCGACATACCATGGAGCACAATGGATATGGATTTCATGAATCTAAATCAAAGTGCTCACGGCGATAGAGAATTCGGCTTTATCATGTCAAGAATGCGAATCAACCGTAAAGTAGTTGCCGGACATTGGCAAGATGAGAATGTGCTTGAAAGTGTAAACACATGGCTCCGTGCAGCTGCCGGCTGGTATGATATGCAGGGTGCAAAGTTTGTACGCTTTGGAGATAACATGCGCAATGTTGCCGTTACCGAAGGGGATAAAGTAGAAGCGGAGATTAAGTTTGGTTTTTCATGCAACACCCATGGGATTGGAGATCTGGTATCTGTAATAAATCAAAGCTCTGATGCCGAAATAGATAGGTTGGTACAGGAGTATGCGGATAGCTATTCACTAGGGCAAACTTTAAACAAAGGTGGCAGCCAGCATGCCTCACTTAGAGAAGCCGCTAAAATAGAAATAGGGTTAAGAAATTTTCTTGAACAAGGCAATTTCAAGGGCTTCTCTGATACATTTGAGGACCTTCATGGAATGGCGCAATTGCCTGGCATAGCCGTGCAGCGCTTAATGAATGATGGCTATGGCTTTGCTGGAGAAGGTGACTGGAAAACCGCAGCCTTGGTTAGGACCATGAAAGTTATGGGTACCGGACTTCAAGGTACAAATGCATTTATGGAGGATTACACCTACAATTTTACACCAAACAACTCCTTTGTACTTGGCTCGCATATGCTCGAGGTTGACGCAGGATTGGCTAAAGGGCCAGTAAGATGTGAAGTACACCCCCTTGGAATAGGCGGAAAAGCAGACCCGGTTCGGTTAATTTTTGACGCCGAAAATGGACCTGCTTTAAACGCGTCAATTATAGATATGGGAAACCGGTTCCGCATGCTTGTAAATGTAGTTGACGGTGTTGATTCTAAGGAAGAATTACCTAAATTGCCCGTAGCTCGTGTGCTTTGGAAGCCGCAGCCGGACATGGTGACGGGTTGTGCCGCATGGATTTATGCCGGTGGAGCACATCATACCTGTTATAGTCAGAACTTAACGGCCGAACACCTAAACGATTTCGCCGACATGGCAGGAATTGAATTTGTAACGATCGACAAAAAAACAAACATAAATCAATTCAAAAATGAACTGAAGTGGAATGAAGTTTACTACCAGATAAACAAACACTAGCAAAGCAAACAACCAAATAAAAAATTTATGAACAATAACTTATCGGCTACAGATTATGTAGTTTTTATCATCTATTTTATTGTGGTTTCCGGGTATGGTTATTCCATTTACCGGAAGCGCAAGAAAAATGAACATGACGCGAAGGCATTCTTCCTCGCTGAAGGCACACTAACCTGGTGGGCCATTGGAGCTTCCCTAATCGCCTCCAATATCTCTGCTGAGCAATTTATCGGAATGAGTGGAGAAGGTTTCTTCCTCGGGATAGCCGTTGCAGCATACGAATGGATCGCAGCGATTGCTTTAATCATTGTGGCTGTCTGGTTTATTCCTGTATATCTCAAGAACAAAATTTATACGATGCCGCAGTTCTTGAAAACCAGGTACAATGAATCCGTTGCCTTGATTATGGCGATATTCTGGCTTTTCTTGTACGTGTTTGTAAATCTAACCTCAATCTTGTACCTGGGTGCCGTAGCCATTAACGGGTTAACGGGAGGTGAATACATGCATGTGATCATGATTGGACTGGCTGTTTTTGCTCTATTTATATCCTTAGGAGGTATGAAAGTAGTTGCATATACAGACGTTATCCAGGTTGCTGTCCTTATTATAGGCGGTTTAATAACAAGCTACATTGCACTTACAGTTGTTGGAGAGAAATTTGGGGTTGGTAGTAATGCCATTGCTGGTTTCCGCGTGTTAATGGATCAGGCACCAGATCACTTCAAGATGATCATCCCACGTCCAACGGCCAACTCAAGCCAGAATGAAATCAGTAAGTATTTGACTTTTCCTGGCTTTGCATCCTATTTGGCAGGTATCTGGATTATAAACCTGAACTATTGGGGTTGTAATCAGTATATCACTCAAAGAGCGTTGGGTGCTGATCTACACACCGCCAGAACGGGTATTCTATTTGCCGGACTGTTGAAGCTTTTAATGCCTTTAATCGTTATGCTTCCTGGTATTGCCGCTTATGTGTTGTATAGAGGCGGGCACCTGCCACAACTGGTTGGCGGAAAAGACGGCGCCTACTCTGCCGTGTTAACATTCTTACCAACAGGGCTAAAAGGAATGTCTGTAGCTGCATTAACTGCGGCAATCGTTGCTTCTCTTGCCGGAAAGGTAAATAGTATTTCAACGATCTTTACGTTGGATGTATACGCTAAGTACTTCAAAAAAGACGCCGATCAGAAGAGCCTAGTTATTGTAGGACGAGTGACTGTTGTTGTGGGATTAATCCTTGCAGTTCTTTTTACCTGGAACGATTTGTTGGGTATTGGCGGTGTAGGTGGCTTTACTTACATTCAGAAGTATACAGGCTTTATTAGTCCTGGGGTATTCGCCATGTTCTTTCTGGGAATGTTCTGGAAAAGAACTACTGGCGCTGCCGCCATTGCTGGGGTGATCTCAGGATTTCTTTTCTCCATCTTCTTCAATGAATTTGCGCCTCAAGTAATGGGTCACAATACCTTCCTTTATACGGCCTATCCAAATGGAAGTGGCGGTTATGAGATTCCTTTTCATATTTGTATGGGCTTATCATTCCTGTTTACCATGATCATCATGATCGGAATGAGTTTATCCGGTCCGAAAGTTAATCCGAAAGCTTTTGAGCTAGATAAGCATATGTTCAAGGTTGCGCCATCCACATTGGCTTTAATTATCCTTACATTATTACTAATCTCTGCACTATACGTGAAGTTCTGGTAAGTTAAGTTTCTAACAGAAAGCGAAAGGCTAGCCCATCGGCTAGCCTTTCTTGTTTAATTGAAAGCTTAATTAATACTTTTATAAAATCTTATGTTTCACTTGAACACCTAGTAAGTCGGCTTTATTCAAATACCATCACGAAGCCACCATTTGCTTTTACATCAATCTTCATTGTATTCCCTGGTATGATCTGGCTTTCTGTCAAATTACCGTCTCCTCCATCAGTTATTAGTTTACCAGCTTTCTTCAGGAACGATAGATCCAAAGAAAACTGCTGGCTTGTCTTTTGCCCATTAATGCCTGCTACATACCACTTGGCGCCTGATCTTCGAGCAATTACCACCCGTTTTCCAGGGAAACCATCAATGAATCGGATATCATCCCATTGTTTTGGTAGGTCTTGTAAGAAAACCTTAACAAAGGCAGGCATGTGAGCCATACCTTCCGGAATTTCAGCAAAATGCTGTATGCCCGACTGGAAAATTACTGGTAAGGCAAGCTCAAAAGCGGTTGTTGTACTTCTTTTGATGTTGGGGATCTTATACAATGCCATAGGTGTATAGTCCATTGGATCAAATATATTCCTCGTAAATGGAATGGTTGTACAATGAATCGGCTGCTGGTCTTCAGTTTCTTGAGAGAAGGTCCTGAATTCCATCCCCTTTATGGATTCCATTGTCATAAGGTTTGGGTAGGTACGTTGCAGCCCGCGGGGCAAGGTTGCGCCATGAAAGTTCACCAACAAGTGATGATCCGCCGCATCTTTTAAGATATCTTGGTAATACTGTACGAAAGATTGACCATCACCACCGAAGAAGTCTATTTTAACGCCTTTTACACCCATCTTCTCCAACCTGCTAAACTCATTAACCCTACTCTCCTTCGTTACCAGCTTGTTCCTGGGGCTGTATGGCGTAGTGTTCCAGGCACCCGCGGAGTTGTACCAAAGAATTAAACCGATCTTCTTTGATGTTGCATACGCCGCAAGTTCAGCTGCCTTTTCATACCCAATTTTCTTATCCCAATCTGCGTCTGTCAAGCAATACTGCCAGTTCATATCTGCCGCATAATCAATAAATCTTTTTTGAACATTAAACACCGTAGAATCGTCTTTAAGCAAAACCCAGCTCCATGCAGACTTACCGGGCTTGATGAAACCTGTGTCCATCTTAATTGCAGGCTTCGCCAAGTCTGTTCCGAGTGTTGATTCCATAATCGTTTTTAAGCTCCCTATCGAGACAATTCTCCAAGGGGTATACCATGGCAGGGATGATTCTGGATTTAATGCTGCACCGGGCTTAAATACCTCTGCTGGCTGTGGGAAGCGAATCTTGTACTCGCCACCTTCCGACTGCGCGTCAAGCCTCGAATTACAGTAGTTATTTTCAGGCACTGTTTCCGTAAGTAGTACCCAATTCTGTCCTGTCTGGAACAAAGCCGGGAAAACCCAACCTGCCTGGATTGGCGAAGGCTTGCCGACAGGGATACCTTGCTCATAGAACTCCTCGTACGAAGGGTTCGAATGTTCCCACCCGGTTTGGGCATCCGACATAGGTTGAAGCCAAGCTTTTGTGTCAGTGCTGAATTTATATGAAGTTTTTTCTTGTGTTAT
>JAQBOT010000351.1 GCA_028287885.1 Pedobacter sp. | reverse complement strand
CATTTAAATGACTTAAAGAATTGTGATTATTCATACGATCCACAATATGCTACCATGTTGACCAAAAGCAATTTGCCTGAATTTCAGCTGTTCTTAAAAATATGAAAACTACACCCAATTACGTTTTAATTAGATCTTTTGTCGTCAAACTGTAGGGAACTGTGCAAATTTGTGAATCAACGCAGGCACATAAATTTGTAAGTTAATGTCAGGCAGTGGCTTCCGTATGATTTATCCGGTATACTGGGCTAAAAATTCGCTTATTTTCCTTAATTTAATCAAACATATAAGTTTCAACTTAAATTCTAAAGCGATGAAAAAAAACTTACTCCTCACAATTTGCTTCTGCCTCATTTTCAGCTTTACCCTCCTGGCGCAAAGCACTGTAAGCGGTACCGTAACCGATGCTTCCAACCAACTACCGCTACCTGGAGTTTCGGTGCGTGTACAAAATAGCACAGTAGCAACAAGCACAAACGATCAAGGTGTTTTTTCAATAACAGCATCCGGCACAAGTGTACTCGTCTTTACCTATACAGGATATAAGTCACAAACAATTCCAGTCAATGGCCGTTCCCGGATTAATATTCTCTTAAGTAGCGATGTTGCTCAGTTAAATGAAGTAGTCGCAATAGGCACACGTTCTGCCGGCCGCGTTAAACTCGAAACTGCGGTACCTGTAGATGTTGTAAGTCTTGGTAAGGCGGCTTCAAACACTGGCCGTATGGATGTAACCGATATCTTAAACTATGCAGCACCCTCATTCAACTACAATAGGCAATCTGGGTCTGATGGAGCGGATCACGTTGAACTTGGAACATTACGGGGGCTCGGGCCCGACCAGACTCTGGTACTGGTTAACGGTAAGCGCCGGCACTCCACTGCCTTCGTTTCTGTCTTTGGTACAAGGGGTCGCGGAAACTCCGGGGTTGACTTAAGCTCTATCCCCACCGCATCAATCGATCGCTTAGAAATCTTGCGTGACGGTGCTTCCGCGCAGTACGGCTCGGATGCTATTGCAGGTGTAATCAACCTGGTTTTGAAGAAAACTACTGGACAATTCACAGCTAATGTCGGGTATGCAGGGTATTACGACCCGGCCTTCAACTCCAGTAAAAGTGTGGTTTCCGCTTACTACCCTCATGCGGGCTCCATCGACGGCAATGCTGTGACTGTAGATGACAACTATGGAATGCCTCTTGGAAAAAACTCTGGCTTTTTAAACCTTACAGGTGATTATTCCAAAAATGGAAAAACCTTCCGCCAAACAAAAGACACCACAGGCTCTAACCCGGAAGCCCTTCCATTAAACCCTTATAGGCGCGCAAATGGCGACGGCTCAGCAGAAACAGGATCTCTTTTCTTCAATAATGAAATCCCGATTGCAAACTCCCAGACAACTTTTTATAGTTTCGGAGGATACACCTATAAATCTGGAGAGGCCTATGCCTTTACCAGGAACTTCTCGGGGCGGCCGGAACGGTTTCCCACCAACAACGGACAATTAATCCCAGTTGTTGGCGTCATATTTCAAGATCCATCCGGGGACTCTTACTTTAACCCATTAATTGCTACACACAACACCGATGCTGCGCTCGCGGTCGGTATTAAAGGCACGCTCGGGACCTCCTTAGACTGGGATCTTAGCAACAACACAGGAAACAACAAGTTCCATTTCTTCGGTGAGAAAACATTTAATGCCTCCCTGGGCCCAAGCCAGCAACGCTTCGATGATGGTGGCTCTGAGTTCCTCCAAAATACAACCAACCTGAACTTTAGTAAGCAATTTGCTTCTGCTTTAGCTGGCCTGAATCTGGGCTTCGGTGCAGAATACCGTTATGAGCGCTACAAAATCTTCGCTGGTGAAGAGGCATCTTACAAAAACTATGATCCTGCTGGCATACAAGCGCCAGGTTCCCAAGGGTTCCCGGGTTTCCAACCGGTAGACCAGGTAAATGCGAACCGCTCCGTAGCCGGTGTTTATGTCGACCTGGAAGCTGACATTACGAAAAAGTGGTTGGTGGACTTTGCCAATCGCTACGAACACTATAGCGATTTCGGTTCCAATTTCAGCACGAAAATAGCCAGCAGGTATAAACTAACAAACACCTTTAACCTTCGGGCTTCAGTGGGTACAGGTTTTCGTGCTCCATCCCTCCAGCAAATAAATTACAGTTCTACCTTTACCAATGTACAGGGAACAATAATTTCCGAGGTGAAAATAGCACCTAATTACAGTCCCATAACCCGTGCTGCCGGCATTCCAAACCTTAAACAGGAGAAGTCAAAGAATGCTGGAATGGGATTCACATACAAACCGATTCCAGAGCTGAGTTTCACTTTAGATGGTTACATCATCCAGGTGAAAGACCGTGTAGTGCTCTCCGGCCAATTTAGTGCTGCTGATTCAACGTTAGATCCCGGTTTTACAGCAACACTGAACAATCTGCAGGTGGGTTCTGCTCAGTTCTTTGCAAATGCAGTGAATACAACAAACCGTGGATTGGACGTAGTCATAGATTACACCAGAAATGTAGGAGATAGCCGTTACCGCTTGGTGTTTACAGGCAACTTCCAAAGCATGGATATTGATAAGATAAACTATCCAACTATCCTTGGTACTACGGAAGCCCTGCGCGAAACTTTTCTAAGTGCACGGGAGAGGAAATTCATCCTGGCTTCTGCGCCTGCCCAAAAGCTGGTAATTAATCCTGAATACGGTCATAAGGCATTTACAGCCGGAGCACGGGTAACCTATTTCGGTAAAATTGACCTTTTTGGCTATGGCGATGGATCTACACTTACGCCTACAGTGCCAACCGACGATGGAACAGCACAACTACCAGATGAGTATATCTACAGCGGTAAGGCAGTAAGCGATCTTTACTTAACCTATGGCTTAAGTAAATCTGCACGGATCGCGATTGGTGCCGACAACATTTTTAACGTACATCCGGATCTTGCCTATGTAAAGGGTGCAAAAGGTTACGCCTTTAATAATGAGCCATCTGGCCCTTCGGACGCAGTGCAAATGGGAGGAAATGGACGGCGGGTTTTTGCCAGGGTAGCTTTGACCTTCTAAAATGTACTAGAATACCTCAGCCTTCTAAAATGCGGCCTGAAATCATTAATATCCTAGTATGAAAATACCAAAAAAGCCGCTTAATTTATAAGCGGCTTTTCTGTTGATTTGATGTGTTTGCCTTCCTTCTTATTGTAACTGCGGCTTTTTAGTTAACCGCGAACAAGGTTTTTCTTAATGTAGGTATAGCTCATTTTGATGCTGTCATATGGATCTCCAGGACATTTGTCTTCTTCAACAAAGAAATACTTTAACCCTGCTGTCGACGAATGTGTAAGAATTTTTTTGAAGTCAATAATCCCATTGCCAACTTCGGTAAACATGCGGTCACTGGTTTTATCCATGTCTTTCATGTGCCACAAAGGGAATCTGCCTGGATGCGCATTAATCAATGCAATTGGATCCTGGTTGGCCTTAGTAATCCAAAATAAATCCATTTCCATTTTTACCAGGTCTTTGTCAGTATTTGCAAGCAATATTTCGTATGGGTATTTTCCATCCTGCTGTACAAACTCAAAATCATGGTTATGATAACAGAACTGGATGCCGGCTTTTTTACAAACTTCGGCCGCCTTATTAAAATCATCCGCTATTTTCTTGTAGCGATCAAGGTTTCCACGTTCAGGTTCAGAGAGGTATGCACAAACCATATACTTCTGACCCAAAGCAGCCGCATCATCAACGGCTTGTTGCCAGCCACTCAAGATCGTTCCAACTGGTGTTTTTCCGTCAATTTTCTCTTCACCTAGACGGTAATGGCAACTCGGCATGATTAAGCCGTTTTGCTTCAATAATTTCTTAAACTCGGCCGGTGCAACCGTGTTAAATTTACCGGCGGCATAGGTCCCTTCTACAGAGGTGTAGCCAATCTCCGCAACCTTCGCCAATGTCGCTGCCGCGTCCTTTTGCATGTAGTCGCGTACGGTATACAACTGTAGACCGATATATTGCTTATCTGCCATCGATGCAAATAGCTTTGGTGCTACTAAAACACCGGCGCAAAATATGCCGGACGTTTTAAGAAATTCTCTTCTACTGTTCATTTGGTTAGAGTTTATTTTGGTTAAAACATTTTAGTTTTTTATATTTCCGAGCAGGCTGTTGGTGTTAAGAACGTCGAAGTAATATGGGAAACCAGTTTGCTGTCTGCATATTCGGGCTTAGCACTTATCTTTTTCCACTCTGGATCACCACCAAAAGATTTCCAGCGACTATCGTGCTCGGCCATGTCTGCGAACGTAACCATATAAATTAGATTGGGTCTTTTTTCGCCGATCAAGGTTTCTCCAAAAAAAACTGGCTTGAAGCCGAGTCTTTTAAAAATATCTATCTCCCCTGCATCATTAAACATTTCCAATTTCTTTTTACCGGCACTTTCTGTTGCGTGTTCGTAACGCCTCAATTCAAAAATCCGTGTTTTACGTTCAGGTAATTCCAAATTCGGCATGTGTGCAAAAGCTTTCAAAAGGGAGCTTTCTA
>JAQBOT010000331.1 GCA_028287885.1 Pedobacter sp. | reverse complement strand
GAAAAGATCAGACCATGTTGATGGCGTATTTTCCAGAGAGTAACGAGGCTACCTTTGTTTGCAGCGGCGCAAAAAGGGAGGATGGAAAAGATGTTTTGGAATTACATTCGAGTTATTTGAACAAGCGCATGGAAGTTTATATCTCTTTTACTACTGACGAGCGGACTGATGTGTCTAAGAGTGTTTATTTGGGGCGAATAAATTAGCGGTTGTTAACAACATGCTATATTAATTGACAAGCTATATTAAAAAACAAGCTTTTTTATAAACAAGCTTATAGCTTACACTATTGCTATAGTTATAATCTATAGTCTACTGCATCTTTATCGAAGAAACCTTTAACGTCGTAAACGATGCAGTTGTCGTTTTTTAGATCCGCAAGATTTAAGTTCCTAAATTCCTCATGGCCTACGGCGAGGATAATTGCATCGAAGCGTTGTTCTTGCAGGTCACTGTATGATTTACAGGAACGCAAGCTATATTCTCGCTCAACTTCTTCCGGTATGGCCCATGGATCGTAAACGCTTATTGTGGTATTGAAACTTTCCAATTCTCTTACAACATCGATAACCTTTGTGTTACGTACATCAGGGCAGTTTTCTTTGAACGTAAAGCCAAGAATTAGGATATGTGCATCTTTGATCTGAATATCGCGGTTGATCATTTTTTTGATCACTTCTTGCGCAACGTAGTTGCCCATTTCATCGTTCAACCTTCGGCCGGCAAGAATAATTCCGGGGTGATATCCGGATTCCTGAGCCTTTTGTGCAAGATAATATGGATCAACGCCAATGCAATGTCCGCCGACCAAACCTGGGAAAAATTTTAGGAAATTCCATTTGGTACCCGCAGCTTCCAGCACTTCACGGGTATCGATGCCGATGCGGTTGAAGATCTTACTTAATTCGTTTACAAAAGCAATATTGATGTCGCGTTGCGCGTTTTCGATGACCTTGGCGGCTTCTGCTACCTTGATGCTGCTTGCTTTATAGGTACCGGCTACAATAATGGATTTATACAGCTCATCGGTATAGTCGGCAATTTCTGGCGTAGAGCCAGAAGTTACTTTAAGGATCTTGGTAATGGTGTGCTCTTTGTCGCCAGGATTGATTCTTTCCGGCGAATAGCCAGCATAAAAATCGGTGTTAAACTTTAATCCGCTGAGCTTTTCAAGTAGTGGCACACACTCGTCTTCTGTCACTCCAGGATAGACAGTAGATTCATAGATCACCAGATCCCCTTTTTTCAATGCACCTGCAACCGTTTCAGTCGCTTTGAGCAGCGGACTCAGGTCAGGGCGATGGTTTTTATCAGTGGGCGTTGGTACAGTAATGATAAACACGGTAGCGGAATACAGATCAGCCAGCTGATCTGTGCAATAAAGACCGATTTGGCCAGATGTACCACTCAGAATGGCGTTCAACTCTGCGGAACTGACTTCCTGGGTATCATCAACAGCCAATTTAAGCTTGTTTATTCGTAACGAATTGATATCAAAGCCCGTAACCGGGTATTTTTCCGCAAATGCAGCTGCCAATGGTAAGCCGACATAGCCAAGACCAATGATTGCGATGCGTGTAGAATTGTTAAGTGCGGGAATTATCCTGGTCATTCAGAGATTTGGTGTTTATGGCACCAAAGATAAGCTTACTGGCGAATATGCACGAGTTTATTGCAGTCCTCACATCGGTATCTTTTAAAACTTCCCCAGAAGACGATGTATTTGTAATAGAAAGATCGGGGAACCCTTGAACTCAAATCTCCTGATTTACATTTCGGGCATTTTTTATAGGTGATTGCAGTTCTCACCCAATCTGGTTCAGTTTGTATCATGTTGAGGCGTTTAGATGTCATTGATATGACAAAAATCGGTCTACATTTCAAATGATTGAAAATCATTGCGCAAACTAAATAGTGCTGAATCATAGCGGGAGATTAGTACACAACAAATACACATCTTGTTGACTAAATTTCTCAAAGCGAAAATCAGTATTTGGGCAGTAATCTTAATATTTCCTTAACCTAGATCTTCAATTTGTTTTAGAAATACATGTAAATTCATAACAACAATCCTTGCGAAAACATGAACCAAGCAGAGCTGATCAGTAGCGAAAAGTTGAAGCCCAAAAACCAGACCTTTAAGACGTAATTTTTCAAGAATTTATTTGTCTCTGCAGGCTACACCTATGTAGCACATGGACTCACTTTTTTGTCATCCATGGTCAATGCGAGATTACTATCCCCCGAGAATTACGGCCTCGTTGGCCTGATCACCGTCTTTACCGGTTTTATCGCCGTGTTTGTGGATAGCGGAATTTCGCTTGCAGTTATTAAAAGCGACTACGGCCTGTTGCTATCTTCTGCATCTGAGATCAAGGCTGGATTTCGTAAGGCTTTGAGCATGATCTCGCCAGTACGACCTGTCGGCCTGCATAATGATCAGATAAAAGGAGGCTTTAAAGTTCAACAAGACATCGGAATCTCGCAATAAGCTTCAATTAAAAGGCTATAATCTGTTTTTTAAAAATTATTCTATCTATAAAGGAGCCGATTGTGGTCAAGACATGAGCTTCCAAAAAATCTTCATTACGTTGCATCCATTCAGTTCCAAGTTTATAAAGCATGACCGCTTTTCCATCATTGAACTGAACTTTCCATACGTGCCATGTTTTGAAGTAAGCACGCGTAATTTTTACAAGTTGTACGGATCCGTCCGACAATTTAATACTAAAATCCATTCGTATGTATTTTTAGATGTGGAAGTATACTATAAGGTACGATGAATTAGGTTCATTATTGCATATTTTAGAACTGAACTTGCATTATGATGTTCAACATGACATAAAATAGCACAATAAGGTAAGATTGCTCTTGAGCAAAAGGCTTTGAACATAATCTCGCCAGAAGGACCGGATACCTTGAAAAACGATCAGATAAAAGGACACTTTAAAATCGAACAAGAAATCGGAATTTCACAATAATGTCTAATGCGAGTAGGAAACTCAGCTTTCTTAAGGGGGCATGAAATTTGAATTTCTTGCAAATGTATGGACCAGTACTTGATTAAGACGAACTACCCCGGCTACAATAGGACAGTGCTCGCATTAACTA
>JAQBOT010000253.1 GCA_028287885.1 Pedobacter sp. | reverse complement strand
CAAATTACGGAAGTAACAAAGTGCTGAACTTCGTTGGATTGAGTATTGATCCGAAGAATGATGATCCGGCGGTTTTGAAACAATATTGTGAAAAGCTAGGCGCAAAGGCCGGTAAATGGGACCTGTTAACAGGCGACAGTGCAGAGGTCTATAATTTAATTAACAAGCAGCTCTTCGTAGACGCTATAAAGAAGGATGAAAATGGCAAGGCAAAGTTTATTTACAGCAACTTATTTGTGCTGCTTGACACCAAGCACCGAATCCGGGGCTACTATGAGGCTACAAGCCAGGAAGCACTATCTAAGCTGGATGACGAGATCAAAGTCCTTATCCTCGAAGAATTAAGAAATAACACAGATGGAAGATAGTCATTCACACTATAAACAAATGAATTTAACGGATAAGTTCTTTTTACGCCTGGTATGGGCAGTAACGGCAGTGGTCTTGTTGGTGGTAATTTTGCTCAAGATTGTTCCTGCGCCTAGTACAGTACCCTCGTCCCTTTACTTGTTCCCACATATTATTGGCGGTATCAACGCAACCTGTGCTGTTTTACTGGTTATATCACTGATTTTTATAAAGAACAAAAATATCCAGGCACATAAAATTACAAACGTAATTACGTTTATCCTGTCGTCCATTTTCCTGATCTTTTACATTGTTTTTCACTTATATGTAAAGGATACAAAATTCGGAGACGCTGACCACAATGGTATCTTGTCGTCAGCCGAGTCGGCTGGGGTTGGTGCCATACGTTATGTTTATTACGTGATCCTGATCACCCACATCATGTTGGCCGTGATTGTACTCCCCCTCATCTTGGTGAGCTTTTTTCGTGGTTTTAATATGCAGATCGAGAAGCACAAGAAGATTGTACGCTGGGCCTATCCAGTGTGGTTGTATGTGGCTGTATCTGGGGTTATTGTGTACTTGATGATATCACCTTATTATAATTTTTAAAACATTTTTTCGTTTAAAAGGTATACTAAAAAAGGCAATTTGATTATCAACCTGCCATTAATAATTGACAATTCAAATGAAGCAATTAAAACATATTGTGTCGGTGCTAATGGTTCTGTTGAGCTTAAGTTTAAGTCTCCCGACCTCAGTAAACGCACAATGTTCTATGTGTACAATCAACGCCGAGCAAGGCAGTAAGAACGGCAATACCGTAACAAAGGGCATTAATACTGGCGTCTTGTATCTGATGGGTGCACCTTTCCTTCTGATCGCCGGTGTTGGCGGCATTTGGTATTTGAAGTACCGTAAAGATGAAACGGCCGGCGAATAAGGATGATCAAACCGGCGACACTTCATTTCATCAAGCAAGTATCTGAAAACAACAACCGGGAGTGGTTTGCTGAACATAAAGAAGAATATGAAGCAGCCAGAGCAGATGTCCTTGCTTTCACAGCCCTGTTAATCCCTGAACTTGCCGCTATCGACAAAGCTTTCCCAAAGGATACTGAAGCAAAGAACTGCGTACTTCGTATTTACCGGGACGTCCGCTTTTCTAAAGATAAGGTGCCTTACAAAACCAACTTCGGAATCTTCTTCGCCGTACATGGCAAAGCGGGCACAGAGCCTGGGTATTACATCAACCTGCAGCCTGGGAACTGTTTCTTTGCCGCAGGATATTGGATGCCTGATGCTGCATCTTTAAAGAACATCAGGGAAGAAATTGATTATAACGCGGATGAGTTCCTCGAGATCGTACAAGCCAAAGAATTTACTAAACTGTTCGAAATTAGTAAAGAGGATACCTTGAAGAATGCGCCTAAGGGCTACCAAACCGATCATCCCATGATCGAATATCTAAAACTAAAAAGTTTCAATGGCATCCAACGTCTTCCGGACAAAGCGTTCTTTGAACCCGGTATCGTTAATAAGTTGAAAACTGCTTTTGAAAGTATCTACCCTTTTATCTTATTTTTGAGAACTGCCGTTGAGCATTAATTAAGAACTGCCATCGAGCATTAACTTACAATTCAATCTGCCGTAGAGGCTTTCAAAATTTAAAGATGAAGAAAATCAGTCTATTTTTAGCCGTAGTATTGTTCTGCAGTGCTTTCAGTGCCTGCGTGGTCATGTCTCCAAAAAAGTATAAAGCATT
The DNA here is from genome assembly GCA_028287885.1 of Pedobacter sp. Classification (GTDB taxonomy): domain Bacteria; phylum Bacteroidota; class Bacteroidia; order Sphingobacteriales; family Sphingobacteriaceae; genus Pedobacter. Next base: position 2,775 of record JAQBOT010000253.1, on the reverse strand, counting down.
ACTTGCCAGGCAGGATTCCTTAAACAATGGTTGGTCCGCATCACAGCTTAGCGGAAGTAACCTGGAGAAATCTGCTACACAGCTAAGAAAAGATACAGCGCGCTTAAATGATGAGCTTTCAGATCTAAGAGACAAATACAGCAGCATGGACGCCAATTATGCCAAGCTGCGCAGTAACAGCTCGACAGAGATAAATAAGCTCTCTGATGACCTTAAAACACGTGAGCAACGCCTTAAAGAAGTAGAAGAGGTGCTCCGTAAGCGGGATGAAGCAACGAACCAGTTAAAAGAGAAATTAAACCAGGCTTTGTTAGGCTTTACAAAAAGCGGACTGACGGTGGAAATCAAAAACGGAAATGTCTATGTGTCTCTAACAGATAAACTGCTTTTTCCATCAGGAAGTATTATTATTGATGAAAAGGGTAAACAAGCCTTAGCCCAATTGGCAGGTGTGTTAAAACAACAACCAGAGATTAACATTGCTGTAGAAGGCCATACAGATACACAGAAGATTAAAAACCTCGGACAGATAAAAGACAACTGGGACCTAAGCGTCTTGCGCTCCACCTCTGTTGTGCGTTTCCTAACGGAAGAGCAGAAAGTAGAAGGCGTAAGGATGACCGCGACTGGTAAAGGTGAATTCCAACCCTTAGGATCTAATGCCAGCGCTGATGGAAGAAGTAAGAATAGAAGAATCGAGATCGTTCTCTCTCCTAAGTTGGATGAGCTGTACAACCTGATCAAACAGTAATAATAACTTTAAAATAGAATACTCCCATATTGTGGACTGGGCTCTCAAAGTGTCTAACTTCGGTAGCTGTCCACAATGTGCGGGTATTTTTACGTTATAGCAACAAAGTCAAGCCAATTAAAACGGGCTTTCAAAATCTTCAAACTTGGGAAGAACCAAGTCTTTTTCAGACAGGATCAATGATCCTTCATCAATCCGCTCAGTCCAGTTGATACCAAGAGTTGGATCATTCCAGATCACGCCAATTTCAGAAGCTTTGTCGTAACCGTTGCTCACTTTGTAGGTAAAGATCGTATTATCTTCAAGGGTCACAAAGCCGTGCAAAAATCCCGGTGGAACCCACAATTGTCTGTGATTGCTTCCACTCAATTCAACAACGTAGTGCTGGCCAAAGGTCTCAGACCCTTTCCTAATGTCTACTGCTACGTCCAACACACTGCCCTGGATTACCCGAACAAGCTTGCCCTGAGCAAAAGGAGCCTTTTGTGCATGTAAGCCACGCAATGCTCCTCTGTGGGAAAAAGATTGGTTATCCTGCACAAACTGGGCTTCAATGCCAGCTTCTGCAAACAATTTGCTGTTGTAACTTTCGTAAAAGTATCCGCGGTTGTCTTCCCATACTTTTGGTTCAATAAGCAAAAGATCGGGTATTGGGGTTTTTGAAATGTTCATTAATCTACGTATTCCATTAAGGTGCGGAAGGCTACATACCTATCCTTGAATTTATCATTTAGTTCTTGCTGTAATGCCGGTGCATAAACAGCCTGGTATTCGTCGTATTCTGCCATGGTCTCAGATAGATACTGCGCACAATAGGTAACCCCTTCGTTCGGTGAATCAACCACCTTCAATAATTTGTTAGACAAAAACTTGCCGGTAGCCATCACCAGAGGGATATGCACGTCCTGCATCCACTCCAACCATTCCTGTTCGGCAGCTTCATCAACAATTAATGTTACATTATATAAATACATCGTACAAAGATAGAACTCTGTAATAAGAATTTTGTTTCTTTATTCCGCAACTTACATAGCCGCTTATTTCAAGCTATGGCAGAGTTTACAAAACGTACCTATGTTGATGTTGGTACCGAATCTGTCTGTAACGTTGAAATTGGTATTTTAAATGTTACGAACTTCTTTATCCATTTAATATTAATATCCCTAATTTGAAACCCGTCCTTTTGCCTGGAATGCCAAGTAACAATGTTGGTGTAAAGAGATTTTGAATTAACCACGTTCCGTATTTTTGCCGTACTAACAATAATGATCAATAGAAAATATTTCTTACTTCTTATCGCAACGCTGTGTTTTGCTTGCAAACAAAAGCACGACAGGCTGATTCCGGTTAATGATTTCTTCAAATCGGAGGAGCGGGTTGCGTTTTCTATTTCTCCAGACGGTAAGAATCTTTCTTACCTCAAGCTTACAGGCAAAAACCAAAACATCTTTGTAGAAAACATCGCCACTGGCAAGGCATTGCAAGTCACAGATCTGAAAGAGAGTGTAGTTGGCTACTATTCTTGGGTAAGTGATAACGAGTTAATTTATTACAGACAGAAAAAGGCGGGTCCAAACAATCCGGCGGACGTATTCATTATAGACCGCTCCGGTAAGAAAGAACGGCAGTTAAACGTTACAGAAAAAAGCCGCTTGCGGGTGCTCAAAGATCAGCTGATTGATAACAAATTCCTGCTTGTATCCTCGAATACCAGAGATTCAACGGTGTTCGACGTTTACCGTCTGAACGTACGGGATGGTAAGATGGAGATGGCCGCAAAAAACCCAGGAAACATCACCAACTGGATTACAGACACCAATGGTAAACTCAGGCTTGCTACTTCCAGCGATGGCGTTAATGAAACCTTGCTTTACCGCGAGAATGAAAATCAAACATTTAAACCCATTTTAACCAATAACTTTAAGACAACTTTCAATCCGATTGCTCTCTCAGAAACCAATCCGAACATCGTCTATGCGATTTCCAACGTTCACCGGGATAAGAATGCATTAGTAGAGTTGGAT
>JAQBOT010000248.1 GCA_028287885.1 Pedobacter sp. | reverse complement strand
CGTTCTGTTTTGGGTGAGTGGATTTGATATCATCTATGCTTTACAAGATGAAGATTTTGATCGCGCGGAAAACCTACACTCCATACCATCTGCTTTAGGCATTAAAAATGCGTTACGGCTTTCCATTCTCCTGCACGTTTTCTCTGCATTGTGCGTGGTGATACCAATCCTTTATGTACCCTTTAGTTTTGTTTATTACATTGGGGTTGCGTTTTTCTGCTTTATGCTGATCTATCAGCATTTGCTGGTTAAACCAACAGACATAACTAAGGTGAATAGAGCATTTGCAACAACCAATGGGATTGCTTCTGTTATTTTTGCACTCTGCTTTTTGTTAGATGCATTTCTTAGAACAAACTTTAACTTTTAAACGATGATCGACTTAATAATACCAAAGAAGATAAGAAATTATATTCCACAAGCCCTTGAAATGAAATGGGAGACGCTATCTCCTATTTTCGACGAACTCCTGAACCGCAAACTTGAAACACTTACGGAACTGGAACAATGGCTTAAGGACAAGAGTGAACTTGAAGCTGCCCTGGAAGAGGATTTCGCCTGGAGATACATCCGGATGAGCTGCGACACGAACAATGAAAAGCTAGTTCAGGACTTCCAGTATTTTGCAACAGAAATAGAACCTAAAATTTCTCCCATTGCCAATGAATTGAACATAAAGCTTGTGAACCATGAGCTGGTCGATGAACTTGATCCGGAAAAGTATTTTGTTTACTTAAGAGCTATCCGCAAGTCGCTGGAAATATATCGTAAGGAAAACATCGAGCTATTTACCAGCTTGCAGGTATCCCAGCAGAAATACCAGGGTATAAGTGGCGCAATGAGCGTGCACCTTAACGATCAGGAATATACGCTTGAACAGGCAGCTACGTTTTTAAAGGATGTGACTCGCCAGGTACGTGAAGATGCATGGAAATCAATCCAGCAACGCCGCCTTGTAGCCAAGGATGAACTGAATACGCTATTTGATGAGCTGGTTGCCACCCGTCATCAGGTTAGCTTGAATGCTGGGTTTGAGAACTTCCGCGATTACATGTTCCAGGCTTTGGGTAGATTCGACTACACGGCAAAGGATTGTTATAAATTTGCAGAGGCAATAGAAAAGGAAGTGGTGCCGATCTTAGCTGCGCAAGCAGAAAAACGCGCTGAGGCGCTTGGTGAGGAAGTGTTGAAACCATGGGACATGGAAGTAAATACGAGTGGCAAACCTGCATTAAAGCCTTTTTCTAACGGAGAAGAACTCATAGACAAAACCATTATCTGCTTCAATAGAATCGACCCGAAATTGGGTGAGATGCTCTCGACTATGAAAGTCAACAACCTTTTTGACGTCGAAAGCAGGAAGGGCAAAGCACCAGGCGGATACAACTATCCACTTGCAGAAACCGGCGCACCATTCATCTTTATGAATTCTGCAAACTCGCTTAGAGACTTGACTACCATGGTTCATGAAGGCGGCCATGCGGTACATACATTCCTGACAGCCAATTTAGAGCTTAACGATTTCAAGCATTGTCCTTCTGAAGTTGCCGAGCTGGCTTCTATGAGCATGGAGCTGATGTCTATGGACAACTGGGATGTTTATTTCGAAAATGGAGAAGATCTTATCCGCGCAAAAAGAGAACAGCTTGTTGATGTACTAAAAACACTGCCTTGGGTAGCTGTGATCGATCAGTTTCAACACTGGATCTATACGAATCCTGCGCACAATGCGGCAGACCGTGAGGAAGCGTTCAAACAGATTTACACCAGATTTGGGGCAGGCTTTACCAACTGGGAAGGTTTAGATAAGGAGTTCGGAAATTTATGGCAGAAACAACTTCATTTATTTGAAGTCCCCTTCTACTATATTGAGTATGCAATTGCACAACTCGGCGCCATTGCTATTTACAAAAACTACAAGGAAAACCCAGAACTTGCCATTAAACAATACCTACAAGCCCTTTCATTGGGTTATACAAAACCGATGAATGAGATTTATGAAACCGCAGGTATCAAGTTTGATTTTAGCGTTGAGTACGTTAAGGAACTTGCTTCATTTATAAAAGATGAGTTGGCCAAATTAGATTAGTTTATCAGTTAATTTATAAGTTTATTTATATGTTTGGCAAAAACAAGCAGACTAACAACGACTATGTTTGAAAAACTCTTCCGAAAAAAATCTATTGCCAAAATACTGCATGATGCCGAAACCGGATATGGTGACCATGGATCTTCTTTACACAAGACACTTGGCGTAAGAGATCTTACCGCTTTCGGAATTGCCGCAATTATTGGTGCTGGGATTTTTAGTACGATCGGCAAAGCAAGCGCAGACGGTGGTCCGGCAGTGATCTTTCTTTTTATATTTACTGCACTCGCTTGTAGTTTTGCGGCTTTTGCCTATGCTGAATTCGCTTCCATGGTACCTGTATCCGGAAGTGCCTATACCTACTCCTATGTAGCATTTGGGGAGCTTGTTGCCTGGATCATCGGCTGGTCGCTGATCATGGAATATGCGATTGGGAACATAAC